>JAFECO010000278.1 GCA_018242085.1 Pseudomonadota bacterium | reverse complement strand
GAACGACGCCAATCTCGATGCGAACAGCGGCGGCCTGGTGGTATGGGACATCAAAGCGCCGCGGGACTGGGATTTTGCCCGCTACAACACCGACGAAGCGGCCATCCGCGCCTTCCTGGCGGGGAAAAACGCCAAGCCGATCGTGGTGCCGCATCGTGCCAACCGGGCCGTGATCTTCGATTCCGACCTGTTCCACGAAACCGACAAGATCGTTTTCAAGGACGGCTATGAGAACCGGCGCATCAATGTCACCATGCTTTATGGACGGCGCGCCTATTATGGCGGCTGATATGGCATGACGGCCCCGGAAAAATCCTTGAGCACGACAGCGCTGGCCGATGTCGCGGCCCGCACCTTGGGCGATTATGCCGTCCGCGCCGAGCGGTTTCGCGAACAGACCGCCGACCATGATGTCAGCCAGAATATCGCCGCCCTCTTGGATGCCATCGAAGGGCGAGGGCCGTTCGCCATCCTGGATGCGGGCTGCGGTCCGGGCCGCGATCTGAAAACCTTCGCCGCGCTGGGCCACGACGCCACCGGCCTGGAAGGCTGCGCGGAATTCGCCGCCATGGCCCGCGCGGGCGGCTTTGCGGTGCTGGAGCAGAATTTCCTGGCGCTGGATCTTCCGTCAAGCCGGTTCGACGGCATCTTCGCCAACGCCACGCTTTTCCACATTCCCACCCAGGAACTGCCGCGCGTGCTGACGCAATTTCGCGACGCCCTGAAACCGCGCGGCGTGCTCTTCAGCTCCAATCCCAGAGGCGACAACGAAGAAGGCTGGTTCAACGGCCGCTACTGCGCCTATCACGATTGGGAAAGCTGGCGCGGGCACATGACGGAAGCGGGCTTCGAGGAGGTCCGCCATTATTACCGGCCCGATGGCTTGCCTCGCGAACAGCAGCCCTGGCTCGCCAGCGTATGGCGCAAAAAATAGGCCCTCCTGTTACCAGGAGAGCCTATTTCAACATTATCGAGGCAGTGGCTTAAGCCGACACCACCTTGTTGAAGGCGGCGAAGAAGCCTTCCATGTCCTGTTTGGAGCCGATGGAAATGCGCGACACGGTGGGCCAGCTCGCCCAGCGGGGACCCGCGATCTCCACGCCCTGGGCGCGGAACGCCATCTGCATCTCCTTCGCCGTCTTGGTCTTCCAGTCGATCATCAGCATGTTGGCTTCGCTGGGACCGATCAGCTTCAACCCGCGCTTGGTGAGGAAGTCCACCGTCATGGCGCTATTGTCCATCAGCGTCTTGCGCCGCTGATCGATAATGGCCTTGGCGGTAAGGCTGGCGGTGGCGCAAGCCGCCGACGGAATCGGAAGCTGCGCCGAAAGGCTGCCGCCGTCATGGAGCTTGAGCTTGGCCAGAAGCTCGGGACGGCCCATCGTATAACCCACCCGCATGCCGGCCATGCCGAAGATCTTAGAGAAGGTGCGCATGATCAGCACATCCTTGCCCGCCGCGACCAGATGCGAATTGGTGTTGTTGGGATAGTCCTTGGTCCAGTGGATATAGGCTTCGTCGAGCACCACGATCGAGCCCGCGGGCTTATTGTCCACGATCCATGCGATCTCCGACTGGGGCGTCATGGTGCCGGTGGGATTGTTGGGATTGCAGACATAGATCACGCCGGCATTGGCATCGGCTGCCGCCATCGCCCTTATGTCGTGGCTGTAATCGGCCTTCAGCGGCACGCCCTTGATGGGGGTCTTGAGGAACTTCGCCGCCCTTCCCGCCGTCTCGTAGGTGGGATCGGCCTGCACCAGGCTCTTGGTGGGCGAGCAGAACGCCACCACGCTGCGCGCCAGGCCTTCGTTCGAACCCGGCCAGGTCATGATGTGATCGGCCGGGACCTTCTCGATCGCGGCGATGGTCTTGACCAGATCGTCATGCTCGTTGTTGGGCACATAGCGGTTGGATTGCGAAATCACCGCGGCGGCGGCGGCGGCGCCGGGCGCCATCGGTCCGGTCCAGCATTCATTCTGGCCGATGCGCACCGCGCCCCGTTTGGCGTCGGCCGCGAAGGCGAGTTCCGGACTGATGGTCAGCGCCGTGGCCGCGCCGCCGAACATCGCGGCGGCCCGGATCATCTGCCGCCGCGAATAGCCGCGAGAGAGCAGATCGTCTTTGAATTCTTCAGAGATTTTCATTCTTGGTTCTCCCTAGGGTGGTTGCCTGGAACGGTTGCTTGAACGCGCGCGCAAATCAGCAAACAGGGAAGCGGCACCAGAAGACACGAATGCCTTGCTCCCCCGAGCCGGCATGGTCTGACGGAAAGGCTATAGGGGGTTGTTTCAAGGTTCAAGCTTCGCGGGGCCCGCAACCTTACGTGCCTTCCTTCGAAATTGTCGCAAAAACACTCGGCTTTTTGCCCTTTTCGAGACCGGCCGCGCATCCGGCGGGCAGCCCGCGTCCTTTGTGTGCCAAGCAGCGAAACGGGCGCGCGTTAGCCATATCCGCAGAAGCCATTGGACATTCCCCCGTCATCAGGGTGACGTCGGAACCTGTCAAACAGGCACGCCATGTATCAGAAATTTCTCGTCGCTCTTGTCATCATGCTGGTCGCCGTCGCGCCGGTGTGGAACTACAGCAGCAACTGGTCCTATGGACCCTTCATCGCCGTGCTGTTTCTCCTGGGCGTGAATTTGGTCAATTATCTCTGCTCGGACCCGCTGTCGCTGAACAGTTCCGAAAAGCAGCCGCATTAGTCTTTCTTTTTCCCCCTCTGCCCTTCGCAGCTTACTTTTTGCGCGCCGGCTAAGGCCGCCGCGCAATAAGCGCTGCTACGGGCATCTCCCCCGCCAGCATGCTTCGCATGCACGGGGGAGGCGGGCCTGCGTGCGCTTCGGGCGACGCTAAGCTTTCCGCGTCATGTAGACGTTCAGCAGATTACTGAACCAATTCTCGAACCAGTCCCGGCGGGCGATTTCCTCTTCCGGATTTGCCGCCCGGCGCAGGCGCTTGCCCAGGATGGCATCGCCGAACGCGGCAATCGTGGTCAGGTGCACGATGGCGCGGGTGTCGGCGATATCAATCGCCACGTCCGGTCCGGCCATTCTTTCGCGCAGGGCCTGCAACGCCAGCACCATCTCATCCAATGTGGGCAATCCCGCCGGGCCCATGGCAATATTGCCGCTCTGCATCAGCCAGACCATGCGCTGCGCCA
>JAFECO010000277.1 GCA_018242085.1 Pseudomonadota bacterium | reverse complement strand
CGCCAACCGGATCGCGCAGTTGATGGCGATCGAGATCGACTTCGCCCAGGCCCAATTCCTCGCCTTGATAGAGAAGAACCGTTCCACGCAAGCCGAACAGCAGCGCCAGCATGACTTTGGCGGAGCCTTCGCCGAAGCGGGTCGCGGTGCGAACCACATCGTGATTGGAAAAGGCGATCGCGGGCCAATGGTCGGGATAATTGGCCAGGGTTTCCAGATGCGCGCGGATCGCGCTTGCATCGTCGGCGAGAAGCAGCGCGAAATTATAGCCGGCATGCAATCCCTTGTCGGGCGGCAGATAGCAGCCGGAACGCTCGAACTCCTCCGAAAACTCGCCAAAGACGAAACGGTCATCGAATGCCTCGACCCGGCGGCGGATCACATCCAGCACCGCCCGGTTCTCCACCAGATTGGAGTCGTTGAGATGCCGCTGCATGTTCGCGGCGGCGGCCCATTCGGCGGGCCCCCGCATCTCTTCGGGGATGGCGGGATTGTCCCTCAATGCGGAGCAATGCAGAAACGCATTGGCCACATCCAGGCGAAAGCCGTCGGCGCCACGCGCCAGCCAGTATTCCAGCACATCCAGCGCCGCTTCGCGCGCGCCGGTGTCGAGCCAGTTGAGCTTGGGCTGCTGGCGAAGGAATTTGTGGTGATAGTATTGCCGCCGCGCGGGCTGATAGGCCCAAGCCGGACCGCCGAACACCGACAGCCAGTTGTTCGGCACCGTGCCGTCATCCTTGGGATCGGCCCATACATACCAGGTCCGCTTGCCGGGATTGCCGTCACGGCTGGCGGCGAACCAGGGATGTTCATCGGACGTGTGCGCCAAGACTTCATCCAGGATGACTTTCAAGCCCCGGGCATGCGCGGCTTCGGTCAGTTTCTGGAAATCGTCCAGCGTGCCGTAATCCGGATGCACGCCTTCATAATCGGAGACGTCGTAGCCCCAGTCGCGATTGGGCGAAGGGTGGATTGGCGACAGCCAGAGGGCATCCACGCCCAGCGACACGATATAGTCGAGCTTGGAAATGAGGCCGGCGAAATCGCCCTGCCCGTCGCCATTGCCGTCGCAGAAGCTGCGGACATAGACCTGATAAACGACCGCGCCATACCACCAAGGGCGCGGCGCGGTCGTCACATCAGATTTCGCTGGCGCTGGTGATGATCTTGTTCACCAGGCCGTATTTCTGGGCCTCTTCGGCGCCCATCCAGAAATTGCGCTCGGTATCGGCGACCACTTTTTCATAAGGTTGCCCGGTCTCGACCGCGATCTCCTTGATCAGGCGCGCACGCATCTTGAGGATTTCTTCGGCCTCGATGGTGATGTCGGAGGCCTGGCCCCGCACCCCGCCCAAAGGCTGGTGCAGCAGGAAACGGGTGAATGGCAGGCAATAGCGGTTCTCGCGCTTGGCGCCCAGATAGATATGCGCGCCCGCGCTGGCGACCCAGCCGGTGCCGATCATCTTCACCCGGTTGCCGACAAAGCGGATCATGTCATGGATGGTGTCACCCGACTCGACATGGCCACCCGGCGAATTGACGATCACGCGGATGTCGCCTTCGCTTTCGGCATAGGCGAGCAGCTGGGCGCTGACCCGCTCGGCCATCTTCATGTCCACTTCGCCGAAGATCAGCACGGTGCGGGACTTGTAGAGCGCCTTGGCGATTTCGGAGGATTGCGGCTCCGGCGTCTTGGCCTTCTCGTCGTCTTTTTCTTCAGGTTCTTCGTCGGCGCGGCGCAAAGGTCAACTCCGGGTACGAGGGATCAATTCAGTCTAGCTGCGACTGGACATATAGGAAGGCACAACCCGCTTATAAAGCCTGAACGGCCTCGGTCAAAGTTGGCCCGATTTCCCGGTGCAAAACCAAGTCCGCATAGGGGTCTTGCTCGGTTTCATCCCGGTTGAGAATGACGAATCTGGCCCCCGCCCGCTTGGCCGCCAGGGGAAAAGCGGCCGCCGGATAGACCACCAGCGAGGAACCCGCCACCAGCATCAGATCGGCGGCCAGGCTGGCCTCTTGGGCCCGCTCCATTTCCGTTTCCGGCATGGCCTGGCCGAAGGAAATGGTGGCGGTCTTGATGATGCCGCCGCAAAGCCGGCAGTCCGGCGCATCGCCATGACGGTCGAAATGGGCGCGGATATCGCCGATCTCCACCCGCGTGCCGCAGGTAAGGCATTTGGCATAGCGGGTGCTGCCGTGAATCTCGATCACCTGATTTTCGGGCACGCCCGCCGCCTGGTGCAGGCTGTCGATATTCTGGGTGATGACGGCCGCGACAATGCCGCGCCGCACCAGTTCGGCAACGGCCAAATGCCCGGCATTGGGCTTCACCGCGTTCCAGGTTTCTTCCATTTCGAACCGCCGCTCCCAGGATACGCGCCGGGCCGCGGGGTCGGCGATGTAATCCTGGAACTGCACCGGCATCATCCTGGTCCAGATGCCGCCGGGCGAGCGAAAATCGGGAATGCCCGATTCCGTCGAAATGCCGGCACCGGTAAAGACCACCGCGCGGCGCGCATTCCGGAGCAGCCCGGCAAGTTCGGCGATATCGGAATCCACGTAAGGCTCAGGTCTTTCTACTTCTTCGGCACGAAAGGTTTCACCGCGCCGCAATCCGCCTTGACCCAATCGCCTTTGAACGTGGAACTCGTCTCCATCGGGCGATCATGGATCGTGCCCTTGAAACTGTAAGAGCCGGCATAATGCTCCGCGCCGCTATAGGATATCTGCATGCGGCCGGTGCCTTTCATATCGCCGGTACAGATCGTTTCCGCCGACATGGAGTTCGCGGTCTGGCTGGTGACATGACTGGTGCAGCCCATGTCGTTCTTGCCCACCGGCGGCAGCGCGTTGGAATCCACTTCCGCCTGCGTCATGCAGATCTGCGATGCCATGGACTGCATCGACGGCATCTTCATGCCCATTTCCTTCATCCGCGCCATGGCTTCGGGCGGAAGCTGGACATTGGGCATTCCGCCGATGCTGGTGGTGACGGTCCATAGTCCGGCCTTGCCATGCCCCGCCAGCGCCGCGCCGGGCGTGAGCATCAGAGCCGCCGCAGACAATCCGATCAGAAATTCCTTGCCGTTCATGCAAGCCCCCAATGAAACGCGACGCGGGAAATCTGGCATGCCGGCAAGAGCTTGGAAAGTTAGAACTGC
>JAFECO010000276.1 GCA_018242085.1 Pseudomonadota bacterium | reverse complement strand
CCACGATCAGGATGCGCATGACGCCGCCGTCAGCTCGACATAACGCCCGGTCTTGGCGTCAAAGTGCAGATATTTGATATGGCCGTCGGGGGCCAGAACGCGGAATTCGTAAAGCCAGACGCCGCGATGCTGCTCCAGCAGCTGGCCCATGATCTCGCCCCTGATCCGGGGACGGGCCTCTCGTAAAATTTTCTCGAACGGCGCCGCATCACCGCGCACTACCGCCGCGCGGGCGCCTTCCTGGCCGATCGCGCCCCGGAAATCGCTTTTGAGATGGCATTGTACGGCGCCTTGAGCCGCACCGGCCGGTACCGGCAAGGTCCATACGCAAGCGATCAGGAATGCAGTGCGCCAATTCATCGGACAGGACTTCGCAAAATCGACCTGACAGGAGCCTGACAGGGGCCGCCTGCCGTCTCCAATGACAGCAAAAATGGCCGGATGCCTGGATCCAGATCAAATGCCGGCGAAATCCGGTCTATTTGAATGTGATTCTCAGCTCTTTTAACCGGGCCCGGTCTCGATTTCTCCCGCCAGGTAGAGCGCGCAAGCGCCTTCCAGGATCACATGATTCCCGTCCAGCGTGCAGCCAAGATCGCCGCCGCGCGAGGAGGCCTGGCGGGCCAGCAATCTGTTCTTGCCAAGCCGCCGCGTCCAGAAAGGCGTCAGGGCGGTGTGGGCGGAGCCGGTAACCGGATCTTCCGGCACGCCGAAATAGGGCGCGAAAAAGCGGGAGACCATGTCATAGGGATTGCTGCCGCCTGGCGCCGTGGCGATCAGCGAGCCCGCCTTGACCGTCAGCAGCAGCGCCTCCAATCCCGATCCGGGCGTGAGCGCTTTGATGGCGTCGGGCGTGGACCATACGCCGATCAGCGCGCCGGTTCCCGCGCCGCCTTTCTCCGCATAATGCAGTTCATCGGGCGCGCTTCCCACCACCTTGGCAAGCGCCGCGACAAAACCCGGCGGCGCCTGGAACGGGGCTGCGGATGCCGCCGGCATCGTCATGCTGTTGCGGCCATTCACGCCCCGGCGCACCACCAACTCGCCGGAACGGGTCTGAAAACGGGCCTCCTTCAGGGACGGATCGAGAAAGCGGAAAATCACATAGGCGCTGGCAAGCGTGGCGTGGCCGCACAGATCGACTTCGGAGGTGGGCGTGAACCAGCGCAAATCGAAAGAACCCGACGCGTTGGGGGCGAAGAAGGCCGTTTCCGCCTGATTATTCTCCGCCGCGATCGCCTGCATCATTTTGGCGTCCAGCCAGCGATCCAGGGGAACAACGCCGGCGGGATTGCCCCCGAAAACCGTGTCGGTGAAGGCGTCGATCTGCCAGAGCTTCAGTTTCATGTCCGACTCCTCGAAAGCAACGGGCGGCCGGGATTGATTTCAGCGGTCCGTCCGTTTGTCTCTCCCGCATACCTGCGTTACATTGAACTGCACATCAATATATTTATTGTACTAGTACATTCAGAATTCGCCCTGCCTGCATCAGGGCCATTTGAGATGATCCAGGCATGAGTAGAAGACGTCATCGGTTTGCTGCCATTCTCGCCGGCCTTCTCTGCGCGCTGCCGGGCCGGTCGGCATGTGCACGCGACGGTGCGCATGATTTCGACTTTTTATTGGGCGACTGGACGGCCCATGCCCGTCAGCTGCCGGACCGGCTGAATGGGTCGCATGACTGGATCGCATTTGAGGGCACCGAGCATCACAGCCGGATTCTGCGGAGCAACACCAATCTGGAAGAATTCGAAGTCTATAACGCGGACAAACGCATCCGCCTGCATGCCCAGACCTTGCGGCTCTACAACGCGCAAACCGGACAATGGAGCATGTATCTTACCGACGTTTATTCTGGCACCCTGGACGGCAATCCTTTGGTGGGCGGCTTCGACGGCAGCCGCGGCGAGTTCTTCCGCCAGACCCAATATAAGGGCCGCACGATATTGATGCGCTATGTGTGGTTCAACATCTCGCCAAAGGCCGCGCGGATGGAGCAATCCTATTCCGACGATGGCGGCAAAAGCTGGGAATTGAACTGGGTGTGCGAATTGAGCCGCTGACCGGACCGGCGCCCCATCAGGGATCGTCAGGCCCGCGTCGCTTGATGTCGGTGTAAGGCGTGCCATCCTTGTGCAGATAGAGCGACGGCCCCTTGGCGTCGAACGCCAGATCGATGTCGGAATATTCGCCTGTATCGGCTCCCGTGCGGGTGCCGATCTCCAGCACCAGGGCATCGGCGGCGCTTCGGTTTTGCAGATGATGGCCGTCGCGCTCGCCCGCCTTGAAACCGGCGCACTCTCCCGCTTTCAGGATTTCCTCGCCCGCATCGGTGACGAGCACGACCTCGCCGGACAGGACATAGATGAACTCGTCTTCCTTTTGGTGCCAATGGCGCTGGCTGGACCAGGTGCCGGGCGGCAGCCGCAACTGGTTGACCCCGAATTGGGTGAGGCCCGCGACATCGCCGAGCTTGGTGCGCCCCCGCGCCCGGCAAGGCTTGTCGAACGGCGGGGGATAGAGCGTGCCCACATTTTCCGGTTGGGCCTTTGGAGCAATTCGCTTCGCCATGGACGCCTCACTCTTCTTCCGCGAAAGAACGGAAGACCGGGAAAATTTTGCGGACTGCGGTTCAACAAGTCAAATTCAATATTGTACTGCTGCAATCCTTCGGGCTTACGCAAAAGCCCCGGCCCAACGGCGGATGCGCCGCTTGTTGGAAAGGAAGGTGAAAAGATTGCCGCAAAGAAGCGCGACTTCGGGCGTGAAATAATAGCTGCCGATATGGGTGAAGGGCGAGAACAACAAACCCACCAGCGCGCCATAAGCGATCTGCCGCCAGCGGCCCAGCGGCGCGGTGCGCGGCTCGGTCAGCATCACCAGGCCGAAGAATCCGAACATGGAATGGATGCCCATCCGGGAAAGGGATTGTGCCACATCCGCAAGGCTGGAAAGGATGCCATGCGCCACGGAAAGGCCCAGCGCCACCACGGCAAAACTTCCCAGCATTGCGAAATAGCGCAGCCTGGCGACGATCAGCACCCCGCCCAGGACCAGAAGCGGCAACAGGACCCAATAATCGCCCACCCACCAGCTCACGGGGCGATGAAATGCCAGGCTCATCAGCGCGGCGCCGAAAGCGGCGGGATTGAAAAGATGGCGCCTATCGAC
>JAFECO010000275.1 GCA_018242085.1 Pseudomonadota bacterium | reverse complement strand
GTCGGCTCATCACATCCTGGGGCTGTAGCCGGTCCCAAGGGTATGGCTGTTCGCCATTTAAAGTGGTACGTGAGCTGGGTTTAGAACGTCGTGAGACAGTTCGGTCCCTATCTGCCGTGGGTGTTCGAAACTTGAGAGGACTTTTTCCTAGTACGAGAGGACCGGAAAGAACGTACCTCTGGTGGATCGGTTGTCACGCCAGTGGCATAGCCGAGTAGCTAAGTACGGTCGAGATAACCGCTGAAAGCATCTAAGCGGGAAACTCACCTCAAAACCAGGTTTCGCTCGAGAGCCGGGGAAGACTACCCCGTCGATAGGCCAGGTGTGTAAGCGCAGCAATGCGTTGAGCTTACTGGTACTAATCGCTCGATTGGCTTGATCGCAAGCAGCACCGTTTCATGTCTGGAAACAAAGCCAGGCAATGATTCCATTACAAAATAATTCGGTCGCCGTGTCGTATTGTGCTCCCGTTTCCAACGGGATGTTCTTTTCTGCCCTTTGCCGACCTGGTGGTCATAGCGAAGGAATTCTACCCGATCCCATTCCGAACTCGGCCGTCAAAGCCTTCTGCGTCCATGGTACTGCGGCTCAAGCCGCGGGAGAGTAGAACGCTGCCAGGTCTGCCAAGGGCAGAGAAGAAAAGACCCGCCTGAACAATTCAAAAAAACCCCGCGAGAGAAATCTCGCGGGGTTTTTGTTTTTTCCGGCGTGGAAAATCCAGAAATCTTGGAGCGGAGCTTTGCTCGTCCCGGCCTCGCATCGTGCCTGATCGCACGATGCTGCGGCGTTCGGCCGGGCAAAAGGTCCGCCGGACCTTTTGCTGATCCGGCCTCACCCCATCCATATATCTGGCGCGAAAGGGCCTTGCTTCAAGACCCCGCACCTTCCGTAAAACCGCCGCCCAATTCTCAAACGGAGCGGTGACCATGCGGAACGAACATCAAGTCGCGATTGCCGGTGCGGGGCCGACGGGGTTGATGCTGGCGGGCGAGCTGGCGCTGGCGGGGATCGACGCGGTTCTGATCGAACGGCGCCCCGACCGGGAACTCACCGGCTGGCGGGCCGGCGGCCTGCATGCGCGCACCATCGAGATCCTGGACCAGCGCGGCATTGCCGACCGGTTTCTGGCCGAAGGCCGGATTTCCCAACTGGCGGGTTTCGCCTGGACGCCCTTGGACATCAGCGATTTTCCCACAAGGCACAATTACGGGCTGGCGCTGGGGCAGACCCATATCGAGCGGATCCTGGCGGATTGGGTGGGCGAGCTGCATGTGCCGGTCCATCGCGGATGCGCGGTGACGGGCTTCACGCCAGACGAAACCGGCGTCCTCGTTGCGCTGTCCGATGACCGATCATTTCGCGCCGATTATCTCGTCGGCTGTGACGGCGGGCGCAGCCTGGTCCGCAAGCAGGCCGGCATCGATTTTCCCGGCTGGGATCCCAGCCTCAGCAATCTGATGGCCGAAGTCGAAATGATGGAGGAGCCGCAATGGGGCCTTCGCCATGACGCGCTGGGGTTTCACGGTCTCAGCCGGTCGGATGACGGGCTGGTGCGGGTGCTGCTGACGGAGCGGGAACTTCACAACGGCGGTGATCCGACTTTGCACGATCTCAGCCACGCCTTGGTCGCGGTCTATGGCACCGATTTTGGCGTTCACAATCCCCGCTGGATCTCCCGCTTCACCGACAGGACGCGCCAGGCGGCGACGTATCGCAAGGGGCGCGTGCTTTTGGCGGGCGATGCCGCGCACATCCATCATTCTGTCGGCGGCCAAGGGCTCAATATTGGCGTACAGGACGCCGTGAATCTGGGGTGGAAGCTGGCCCAGGTGATCAAGGGCATATCACCGGACAGCCTGCTGGATACCTATCACGCCGAGCGGCATCCGGTCGGCGCCCGCGTTTTGCGCAACACCATGGCGCAGATCGCGCTGCTGCGCCGGGCCGATCCCCATCTGAAGGCCGCGCGCGATTGCGTGTCCGAATTGCTGGCTGCCAACGATGCCCGCAAGCCATTTGCGGGCACGATGAGCGGCCTGGATATTCATTACGATCTGGGCGAAGGCCATCCGCTTGTCGGCCGGCGTATGCCCGACTTCGAGCTGGAGACGGCGGCCCGGCCATCGCGGGTTTATGCGCTGCTGCATGAGGCGCGGCCCTTGCTGCTGGATTTCGGCTGCGGTCTCGATATCGCGCCCTGGGCGGACCGGGTGCGGCATGTCCGTGCCCGGTATGACGGCGCGTGGGAGCTTCCGGTGCTTGGCATGATCACGGCGCCGGGTGCCGTGCTGGTGCGGCCCGACGGTTATGTGGCCTGGGTGGGGACGCAAAACACGCCAGAACTCGCGAAAGCGCTCACCACCTGGTTTGGACCGGGGCAGTAGCAGCCTTCACGACAACCGGATCGCCACCGCGCCGGCCGTCAGCAGCATCGCCGCCGCAATGCGGTTCCAGGTGGCTTTTTCGCGCAGCAGGATCATGGAGATGAGAACGGCGAACAGGATCGAGGTTTCGCGCAAGGCCGCCACCGCTGCGACCGGCGCCTTGGTCATCGCCCACAAGGCGATGCCATAGGACAAGAGAGATGCGCCGCCGCCGCCAAGCGGGATCCAAAAATCCGTGGCGACCGATTGCAGCATCTGCGGCCGCCGCCGGAGCATGGTCCAGCCGAACAAAGCCGCGCCGGTGAGAAGAAAGACCCAGAGCGTATAGCCGGCGGCCGATCCGGATCGCCGCACGCCCGCTCCATCGAGCACCGTGTATGCGGCGATGACGAGCGCGATGCCCAGAGCCGTCAACACCGTCTTGCCGGCGTCCGACCCCTTGAAGCGTCCGCCGGCGATCAAAAGCACACCGCCGCAGATGCAGCCGACACCCACCAGGCCCAACGGCGACAGGCTTTCGCCGAACAGGATCGCGTTCGCCGCGGTGACGAACAAGGGCGCGGTGCCCCGCATCACGGGATAGGCCAGGCCCAGATCGGAACCGCGATAGACTTTGGCGATCAGGAGGTAATAGGCGATCTGCGGCACCGAAGATGCGGCCAGGAAGGGCCAGCTGGCGGGTGCCGGCGCCGGCACCAATGGCAGAAGGCAGAGCGATATCAGCGCCGCGCCGGCCGCGATCCCGATGGACGCAACCAGCGAATCCTGATCGTGGCGCTTGATCAGGGCA
>JAFECO010000274.1 GCA_018242085.1 Pseudomonadota bacterium | reverse complement strand
TCGTCGCGGCTCATGCCGGGCTTGCGCGGCACGCCGGCGGTGACGATCACCACATCGGCGCCCTTGATGTCGGCATAATCGTTGGTGCCCTTGAGCTTGGCGTTGAAGCCGTCGATGGGACCGGCCTGGGCCAGGTCCAGGCTCTTGCCCTGGGGCAGGCCTTCGGCGATGTCGAACATCACCACATCGCCCAATTCCTTCAGAGCGACGAGATGGGCGAGCGTGCCGCCGATTTGTCCGCCGCCGATCAGGGCGATTTTCTTACGCGCCATGGGAAGGTCCTTTGCCGTGAGGAGTTGAAAAACCGGGCGCTACCTAGCCTTTGGGGCGGGCGCGGGCAAGGTGACAATTATTCGCCGATTGCCCATGGCGCAGGAAACCAAAGCTGAAATGGCCATTTTGGGAAAGATAGTTTCCTCCGGCGCGGCCTGGGAAAAAGAAAAAGGCCGGATGCAGCGCATCCGGCCTTTTCTGTCTTCACCAAAGGATCGCTTAGATCGCTTCCTTCAGTTCCTTGGAGGCGCGGAACGCGACCTTCTTGGACGCCTTGATCTTGATCGCTTCGCCGGTGGCCGGGTTGCGGCCCATGCGCGGACCGCGCTTGCGCACGACCAGGATGCCGAGGCCATTCAGACGGATGCGGGCACCCTTCTTCAGGTGCTTGGTGATCAGGCCGATCGTGTCTTCCAGCATGGCGTTGGCGCTCTTCTGCGAGAGCTCGTGCTTTTCGGCGAGCTGGCTGGCGAGCTGACGGGTGGAAACGGTTTCGACTTTAGCGGCGGCTTTTGCAGTTGCCATTGGGATAGTCCCTCTTAACGAATCAACGATGGGCCCGAATTTACTGCATTTCCCGCATATCCAAGTAGTCCAATAGCAAAAAAGCCCCGGAAAACCGGAGCTTTTTGCACTATTCCTACCGGAAGTTGCGAAAAGCCCCTGTTTTCGGGCTTTCCGGAGACTTTAGGCGGCGGCTTCGGGGCCCGCATTCTCGGTGCGCTCGGAGATGCGCGCCGACTTGCCGGTGCGTCCGCGCAGGTAATAGAGCTTGGCGCGGCGCACTTTGCCCTTGCGCACCACCACCACCGAATCGACCAGCGGCGAATAGATCGGGAAGACGCGTTCCACGCCTTCGCCATAGGAAATCTTGCGGACGGTGAAGGCCTCGTTCAGGCCGGCGCCCTGGCGGGCGATGCAGACGCCTTCAAAGGCCTGCAGGCGTTCGCGGGTTTTGTTCTGCTTGGTCTTCTCGTCATAGGTGACGTCCACCACCTTGACGTTGACCTTGAGGGTGTCGCCCGGACGGAAGGCGGGCAGCGGCTTGGCGCGGACGGCCGTCATTTGCTCGGCTTCGAGCGTCTGCAAAAGGTTCATGGCGGCAATCTCCGTACGGCTGGCAGCAAGGCGAAGGCGGGGCGTATAGCCTAGCGCTTGGCCTTTTCATAGAGGGTCCAAAGGTCGGGACGGCGCTCTTTGGTCAGGGCTTCCGCCCGGGCCCGCCGCCATTTGGAAATTTCCTTGTGATTTCCGTTAGTTAACACATCCGGAATGGGCCGGTCCTCGAAGGATTGGGGACGGGTGAATTGCGGATATTCCAGAAGGCCGGCGGCGAAACTTTCCTCTTCGGTGGAGGCATGGTCGCCCAGAACGCCGGAGATCAGCCGGACCGAGGCTTCGATCAGGGCCATGGCGGCGATTTCGCCCCCGGCCAGGACGAAATCCCCCAGGGAGACTTCCTCGATCTGCCGGGCTTCGATCACCCGCTGGTCCAGGCCTTCGAAGCGGCCGCAGAGCAGAACCGCGCCGGGGCCGGAGGCCAGATCCCGCACCCGCGCCTGGGTCAGGGGCTTTCCGCGCGGCGACAGATAGATCAGGGGGCGGCCATTGCGGGGCACGGCATCGATCGCCGCCGCCGCCACATCGGCCCGCATCACCATGCCGGGACCGCCGCCCGCCGGGGTGTCGTCCACGGTGCGGTGCTTGCCCAACCCATGCTTGCGGATGTCGCGCACCTCCAAGGACCACAGATCATTCGCCAGCGCCTTGCCCAGCAGCGACAGGCCCAAAGGGCCGGGAAACATTTCCGGGAAAAGCGTGAGGACGGTGGCGGACCAACTGCTCATGGCCTACTCGACGTGATCGTTGTCTTCGTCGTCCTCGGGGACAGCCACCAAAATGCGGCCGCCCGCGATATCGATGGTGGGCACGGTCTCGCGGGTGAAGGCGAGAAGGACATTGTCACCGTCGGGCCGGAGAATTTCGATCACATCGCCGGCGCCGAAATTGTGGATCGCCGCGACCTTGCCCAAGATGCGGCCTTCGCCGTCCTGCGCATCCAGGCCGATCAGGTCGGCATGGTAGAATTCTTCTTCCGCCGTGGCCGGCAGCGCGTCCCGATCCACGAACAGCTCGGTGCCCTTGAGTGCCTCGGCGGCGTTGCGGTCGGTGATGCCGGAAAACGAAATCACCGCCTCGCCCGGTTTCGCGGCACGAAAGGCGGTGATCTCGTAGGTCTTGCCCCGTTTGTCGCGGAGCGGTCCGTAAGACGGCAGCGCTTCGGGCGCTTCGGTGAAGAGTTTGACCTTCACCGCGCCCTTCAGGCCCTGCGCGCCGATGATGGCGGCGAGAAGAACCTCGCGCGCCAAATCAGGCAGCCGAAGCTTCTTCCGCGGCCTTGGCGGCAGCGGCGGCGCGCTCCTGCGCCTTCTTCTTGGGCTGGGCCTTCTGCGGATTGTTGTGCACGCGGGCCTTCACCAGGCCGGCATTGGCCAGGAATTTGTGCACGCGATCCGACGCCACCGCGCCCTTGGCGATCCAGGCCTTGGCGGAATCCAGGTCCAGCTTGATGCGGTCGGCATGATCCGACGGCAGCAGCGGATTGTAGAAGCCGATCTTCTCGATGAAGCGGCCATCGCGGGGCGAACGCGAATCCGAGATCACGATATTGTAGTGGGGACGCTTCTTGGTGCCGGCGCGGGCCAGGCGGATACGCAGTGCCATGTCAGTTTTCCTTGCAGTTAAACGGTTAAATCCAGTTGATCTCTATCGACGCGGAAACATGCCGGGCGGCAATCCGCCAGGCATGCCCCCGCCCATTCCGGGCATCATCGGCATGCGGCCGCCTTTGCCCATCTTCTTCATCATGTCCGCCATCTGGCGGTGCATCTTCAAAAGCTTGTTCACTTC
>JAFECO010000273.1 GCA_018242085.1 Pseudomonadota bacterium | reverse complement strand
CGGCGCAATTCCACGTCCACGCCGGCGGTGGGTTCGTCCAGGATGATCAGCTTGGGATCGTTGATCAGGGCGCGGGCCAGGACCACGCGGCGCTTCAATCCGCCCGACAATTCGCGGAACTGCTTTTTCTGGTGCGGCACCAGGTCGAAGCGCTCGATCAGATAATCGATCCGCTCCTTGCGCTCCCGGGCGCCCATGCCGAAATAGCCGCCCATCCAGTCCACGATCTGGCGCGGATTGGCGAAGGGATCGACATTGAACTCCTGGGGGCACAGCCCGACCAGACGGCGCGCTTCGCGATAATTCTTCACCGCATCGATGCCGAAAATTTCGATCTTGCCTGCGCTGGGCTCCGCCACGCCGGTGATGCAATGGATGGTGGTGGATTTTCCCGCGCCGTTCGGACCCAGAAAGCCGAAAAATTCTCCTTCCGGAATGGTCAGGGAAATGTCTTCGACCGCAACGGTGCCGCTGCGATAAACCTTGCGCAGATGGGAAATCGAAAGTGCGGGAGTCATGATGTGGAACTAACATGCCGTCCGCATATTGGGAAGCTGGCAATTCGGTATTGCTGCCCCGACTCGAAAGCCTTCCGCGCTATTCCTCGCGCGGCTTCGCCAAGGGCGCTCCCCATGTGTGCAGTGGGGGTATTTCCGCGCCTTGCCCGCCGGTCGCAACGGGCCTCGCGCCATAGCCGCCCAGCGAAATCAATCTGTCATACAGCACGATCGCGCCGGCCATGCCGACATTGATCGAGAATCGGGTGGGGATCTTCACCACGAAGTCGCAGGCTTTCAGCACCTGCGGTGACAACGAGAAGCGCTCGGCGCCGAAAACATAGGCCGCGCGGGTGGGATGGTGAAATCGGGGCAGCTCGATGGCGTCGTCCGTGATCTCCACCCCCACCAGCCGGCAGCCCAGCGGCAGGCGAAGATCGGCGGGCTGCGCGAAAGAATAGAAAGGCAGCGCCCCTTGCGCCCGCGAGGTGTCGCTCTGGGCATCCGACAATTTCAGGCGCGGCGCGATGGAAAAGAAAAAGCTGGCATCAAACGCATGGGCGATGCGCACCAGATTGCCCAGATTCATGGGCTTGGAAATGCCGTCCACCCCGACGCCGAAATAACCGCGCAAGTCCTTTTTCTCCCCCTTCTGTCTTCCTCAGGCAAGCCTTCGGAAGACATCTTCCCCCGCTTATGGCTTCGCCATGCGGGGGAAGAAATTCCGTGAACGCGTCGGCTAGTGAATAGCCCCGATGTCGCCGTGCGTATCGGGATGGTGATGCAACGTGCCTTCCGCCATCTGGTCCGCGTTCTCCATCGCGGCGGTATATTCATCAATATCGGTAATCAGGCAACGCTCCGGCGATTCCGGATAGCCCGGCAGGGAAGCCACCACGCCATCATTGCGGGCAAGGCATCCATCGGCATTCGCGGCCCGGAACGCCAGCGCGGTCCGAAGCGATAGAGCGCTGCATGCTCCGGTCAGCGAAAGGCGGAATTTCTTCCCCTCCTTGTCGATGACGATCAGCTTGGTATCGTTCAACACCGCCCAGTCGTCGATGCGATCCTGTCGTATGCAGATGCCGCGCGGCGCGCCGGAAGGCGACTGTGCCTGTGCCGGGCAAAGCGCAAAAAAGACCATGGCAAGACTGGCGGCCTTCAAGTGTCTCATGCGAACCTTCCGGCGACTGCTACGTTGCCAATATACTCCACCGGTTCCCGAAAACCTCCATCCAGGCCAGTCATGACCACCGCGAAGCACAAGAATGGCGCCGCGAGAAGGCTTGCCCGCGTCGCGGTCCTGAACCAGCTGGGGCCGGGCCTGATCACGGGCGCCGCCGACGACGACCCGTCCGGCATCGCAACCTACAGCCAGGCGGGGGCCCAGTCCGGTTTCAACCTGCTCTGGACCATGGTTCTCACCTTCCCGCTGATGGTGGCGATCCAGATGATCAGCGCCTTGATCGGGCGGGTCACCGGGCATGGCCTGGCCCGCAACATGGGCGAAGTCCTGCCCCACGGATTGGTGACCGGACTGGTGGCCCTGCTATTCGCCGCCAATACCATCAATGTGGGCGCCGACCTGGCGGCGATGGGCGAAGCGGCCCGGCTGGTGGCGGGCTTCGGCCAACACGGTTTCACCATCGCCTTCGCGCTGGTCTCGCTGGTGCTGCAGCTCTTCATTCCCTACCGGCGCTATGCCCGCTTTCTCACCATTCTCACCCTGTCGCTTTTCGCCTATGTGGCGCTGGTCTTCATTCTGAAATTGGACTGGAGCGCGGTGGGAACGGGACTGATCGGCATCAATGCCGATTTTTCCGAAAGCGCGGCCACCACCATTGTCGCGATCTTCGGCACCACCATCAGTCCCTATCTTTTCTTCTGGCAGAGCGCGCAGGAGGTCGAGGAAGTGGGACAGAAACACAGCGCCAGGCCGCTGCTGGAAGCGCCTCGCCAAGCCAAGCAGGCGCTGGCGCGCATCCGCGTGGATACCATTGCCGGCATGCTGGTCTCCAACCTGATCGCCATCGCCATCATGATGTCCACCGCCGCGACCCTGCATCAGGCCGGAAAAACAAATATTCAAACCGCGGCGGATGCGGCAAAGGCCCTGGAGCCTTTGGCCGGGCATTTCGCCTTCCTGCTGTTCGCCATCGGCATCATCGGCACGGGCCTGCTCGCCATTCCCGTCCTGGCGGGCTCGGCCGCCTATGCCGTGGGAGAATCGCGGGGCTGGAAAATCGGCCTGGACAATATGCCTTGGCAGGCCAAAGGCTTTTATGCGGTGATCGGCGCCGCCATCCTTCTGGGATTGGGGATCGACTATTCCGGCATCGACCCCATCAAGGCGCTTTACTGGAGCGCGGTTCTCAACGGCATGATCGCGGTGCCGATGATGGCGGCGATGATGATCGTGGCGGGCCATCGCGAAAAAATGGGCGCCTTTCGCGTCGGGCCGGTTCTGGGCGGCCTGGGATGGCTTTCGACGGCGGTGATGGCGGCGGCAACCATCGCCATGATATATGTCAGCCTGAATTGATCGCCGGATTTCGAAGCATGTTCATATTGGGCTGGATTTTCTTCGGCGCCCTGACCGGATGGGTGGCCAGCAAGATTGTCAACCGGCGCGGCGAAGGCTGCATGGTCAATACCGCGCTGGGCCTGGTGGGCGCGGTGGTGGGCGG
>JAFECO010000272.1 GCA_018242085.1 Pseudomonadota bacterium | reverse complement strand
AGTCATAGGAACCGCCATTGAATTGCGACAAGAGCACCGGGGTCTGGAAATAATACTCCATATCCGCCTTGGACGGAGCCGATCCGTCCGTGCTGAAAAAGATCGAGCCATTGCCGCTGCGGGCATAGTCGGTCGTGATGCCGGCCACGCCGTTGCCGCGGACATTTTGCTGCTCCCATTGATTGAAGGCCGGCGTCTCGCCCGCAAGCGTGCCGCCCGGGTTGGTCGAGCGCGTTCCCGTGACGTCGGTGGTGGTGGTGCCGGGCGAGATCGAACCCAGGCCGGAATTGTAGACGGTATTGGTTGTTGCGTTGGCGGCACCCGCGACCGCGAAAGTCATCGCCGCCGTAGCGGCCAGAAATACAGCACGCATTGAGATACCTCTTTATTGAAGATGCCGCTTGGGGTGGCCCCCGCCTTTGCCCAAAAACAATGTTGAAATCACGGCTCCAACCGAATCGATGGAGCAACGGTAGTGCGAATACAACCGCGAGAATAGGAAGCTTTGGGCGGGTCATGAAAGCAACTTTTTCGACATAAACCATGTTGATGCGGCCAGTCGCTTCCCCATCCGTAAACATATCGATCGATGTGCGGTGCGCAGTGCGCATCAAGCGGAATTGGCGCTGGCGCGCGGGGCCGTCACGACCTCGCACGCCCTTTGCCGACCCATGCCAGCGGTTGGTGGATTAGATCTTGCGAATTGGCCGGTTCTCGTGATCCCGTGATGCGGGACTGGCGCTCACCGGGGGTTGCATATGGGCGATGAACACACATCCGGGAAAGCAAAGGCCGTCGCTGAGCTGGTCGCGCTGGCCAAAACCGAACTGGATGCGGGGCGCATCGCCAAGGGCACGCGGCTTCTCAAGGAAGCCATCGAGCGGGCGGCGGACCTGGAAAACCTGGGTGCCGCGTCGGACGCGCAATCTGCCATTCAACACTCCACCATCGTGAGCGAGTTGAGAGCGATCTACGGATTGGGCGGAATCCGCCGCGCCAGCGCCGCCGCGCGGCGGTCATAGGCGCGCGCACTGGCCGCATCGGCACGGCCCGTCCGCGAGTCATGGGCGCCGAACCTGGTCGCGGCCTTCGGCGGCTTGCCGGACGCCCGATGTAACCGGCGGCGGGGGCCTCGCGAATTCGTCGCGTGTCGATTGCTGGAGCCGGTTTTGGACGAGATTCCCGTCGTGATGGTCGATGATGCGGGCCTGATCCGTTTCTGGAGCAAGGGGGCGGAGCGCGCCTTCGGGCATCCGCAGCAGGACGCGGTGGGCCAGACATTGGACCTGATCGTGCCGCAAGAATTCCGCGCCGCGCATTGGGCGGGCTTTCGCCGCGCCATGGTGAGCGGCAAGGCCGATGCGGAAGCAAAGCCCGGCCCCTTCCCCGCCATCACCGCGGGCGGACAACCGCTGACGATCAACGGCACCCTGACCCTGCTGCGCCGCGCCGACGGACAGACAGTGGGCGCGATGGTGATTTTTGGGTGAGGAGCGTTCGCGCAGCGACGCAATGGTCCAGTGGACCATTGCGAGTGACGAACGCCCCGAGCACGAGCGAGGGGCCGGACGAGGAACGTTCGCGCAGCGACGCAATGGTCCAGTGGACCATTGCGAGTGACGCCTCGCTCGCTTCGCTCGGCGAGGGGCAAGCTTTTCTAGGCTCTCTTCGTTCGCCAAGAAAAGCTAAGCCAATGCCCCGAGCACGAGCGAAGGGCCGGACGAGGAGCATTCGCGCAATCCGGCGCCATAAATAACGTGCGAGAAAAGCCGCGCTGACACTGGCTTTTTCACGCTTTGGTGCGGGCGCCGGCGGAAATAGCCGCGCCGCGCATTGCAATCGCCGCGCCGCGCCCCTATGTAGGGTGCACGTGGTTCTTGCGTCCCGTCAGACGAAGCACTTCTGTCTTTCTGACCCGCTACCTGCGCGCCGGACGAACCGAAATCCTGACACCGATGTTTTGTTTCCACCGCCGCCGCCGCATTTCGCGCCGGTGGAACCCGATGTTGCAAAGGAAATGACATGACCATCGGAACCGTAAAGTTCTTCAACGCCACCAAAGGCTTCGGCTTCATCGCGCCCGACGATGGCGGCAAGGATGTGTTCGTTCACGTCAGCGCCGTGGAAGCGGCCGGCATGCGCGGCCTGAATGAAGGCGACAAAATCTCGTTCGACATTCAGCCGGATGCGCGCGGCGCCAAGGCCGCCAACCTGAAGTCCGCCTGACGGCTTAAGACCGGGCGGCCGCCCCAGCGGCGGCCGCCTGTCTCATCAAGGAGCGACCCATGGCCGATGCCACTTCATCGCGTTCGCCCCGCGACCGCGCGGCGCGCCTGTTCAAGAATCCCGCCGATGCGTGGGAAGAGCGCACCCGGCTGGTGAAACGCGAGGCCGAAGCCGAACGCATCGCCGTCGACAAGAAGACCGCGCGCCTCAAGGCCCTGCGCCTGGAAAAAGAAGCCGCCGAGCGCGAGGCCAATCCGCCGGCGCCGCCCATCGAAAAGCCGCGCCGCGCGCGCAAGATCATCACGAGCTGAACCGCGGGCGGCCTGGCACTCACATTGCGCGATGACCTAACCCGCCTTGCGCAGCAGCCACCACAGGAAAGGCGGTTCAAAATTGCAGGGCATGACGACGCCATATTGGCCGAACAATGCGCGGGAACAAAAGGCCGGCCCGTCGGGCGGCGGCGGCAATTTCGAATAAAGCGTGTAGGTGTTCGTCCTGGTGAAATTATTGGGGAGGGATTCGGTCCAGAAAAACCCGCCTCCCCAAATCATGAAGGCGCACAATCCCCCGCCGACGACCTGAAAAATCCGCTGATAGATCACGCCTGCACCCCTTGACCAACCACGCGCGGCATCCATTTCGTCGCGCGCGCGTCAGTGTAGGGCCGTAGAGCGCGAAGCCAAGATGGATATCCTCATCCTGAGCTTGTCGAAGGATGAGGGCAACACTGGCAGGGAATAACCCTCATGCTTCGACAAGCTCAGCATGAGGACTTAGAGAGCGGGCTCTCGCCCCCAGTCCATCGAATATCTGCGCATTTTACTTCGCCTTCACCGCGATCCCCATCACTTCGAAGCGCGCATTGCCCAGAAGGCTTCCCGCGCCGATGAAGGCCCGCGCGGGCAAGGGGCCCTTGAAAAATGTGCGATAGACGGCGTTGAAGTCGGCGTAATCCTTCAAATCCGACGCCATGATCTGCAGC
>JAFECO010000271.1 GCA_018242085.1 Pseudomonadota bacterium | reverse complement strand
GTGCCGTTGCGGCCCTGCATCACGCCATACATGCCGTTCATGTCCTTGGACCAGGCCATCGCCATCATGTCGCGCATGCCGGTCACGGTCTGCTCGCCATCGGTCGGGAATTTCTGGCCGGCCTTTTCGGCATCGAAGCGCCACACGCCGCCGCCATTGTTGAGCAGCGGGCAAGGCTTGAGGCCCACCGGCTTCTGGTCCTTGGGCGCCTTGGGATCGACGCAGATATTGCCCGCCGCCCTCACCGTCAGATAAAGGCCGCCTTTGCCGTCGAAGGCCAGGCCCATATTGCCGCGTGGCAGGCCGCCAACCACGACTTCCGGCGCCGCCGACGGCACCAATGCATTGCCTTCGAACTTGAAGCGATAGATCGCATCGCTGCCGGCGACATAGAGCGCGTTGTTATGGATCGCCATGCCGGTGCCGCCTTCGACTTCGCTGAAATGCACCGTCTCGACAGCCTTCTGATCCTTGCCGACCTTCAACGCGATCACGCCCGCGGATTTGGGTTCGTCCCGCCCCTTGCGGGTGGAAACATAGACATCGCCATTGGCGCGCACCGCGACATGACGGGCGCCGGCGCCCAGTTCATCCGCCACCACGGTGGCGTGAAAGCCCGGCGGCAGCATCAAGCCGGCGGATTCCCCAGCCATGGCGGGCGTGACGGCAATCGACACAAGCAAAGCGGCAACAAGCGTTTTCACAGTCTTTTTCCTTCCCCGGAGTTCCGGCATCCACGCCGCCGGCCTATTAGGATTAGCCAGAACCTATAGTGCGGGCAATGTCCCTGATCCGACTGTAAAATTATTGTAAAGATGACCACGCCAGGCGGCAGAAACGCCCGCCGCCCCCCGGCTTCCTATTCGTGGTGCTGAAGGCCGCGATTGATCAGCTGGAAGAACACCGGCACGAAAAAGATCGCCAGGATTGTTGCCGTCAACATGCCGCCAATCACGCCGGTGCCAATATCGTTCTGGCTATGGGCGCCCGCACCGCTGGCGACGGCAAGAGGCGAGACCCCGGCGATGAAGGCGATGGAGGTCATCAGAATGGGGCGCAGGCGCAGGCGCGCCGCTTCCAGGGCTGCGTCGCGCGCCTTGAGCCCCCGCTTTTCAGCGTCCACCGCGAACTCCACGATCAGGATGGCGTTCTTGGCGGAGAGGCCGATGGTGGCGAGCAACCCGACCTGGAAATAGATGTCGTTGAAAAGCCCCCGCGCGCTGGCCGCCGCCACCGCGCCGATCACGCCCAGCGGAATGACCAGTATCACCGACATGGGAATCGCCCAGCTTTCATAGAGCGCGGCCAGGCAAAGATAGATGATCAGGATCGACAGCGCATAAAGCGCGGGCGCCTGGGCGCCCGATTGCTGTTCCTGGAAGGACAGGCCGGTAAGCTCATAGGCAACGCCGGCGGGCAGCTGCTTGATCAGCTTGTCCATCTCGGCCAGCGCGGTGCCCGAACTGATGCCGGGCGCGCCCTGGCCCTGAATCTCGATGGACGGATAGCCATTGTAGCGGGTGAGCGAAGCGGGCCCCAGGACCCAGCGCGCAGTCGAGAAGGACGCAAAGGAGGTCATGCCCCCCGACTTGCCGCGCACATACCAGCGGGCCAGATCGTCCGGCGACATGCGATAGGGCGCGTCGCCCTGGATATAGACGCGCTTGACGCGGGCGCGGTCGATGAAATTGTTGACGAAGTTGCCGCCCCAGGCCGCCGACAGGGTGGAATTGATGTCGGCGGTGGCGACGCCAAAAGCATTGGCTTTCTGCTGATCGACATCGATGTGCAGCTGCTGGGTGTCGTCCAGGCTGGCGGGACGCACCGATTGAAGCCTGGGATTGCGCGCCGCCATGGCCAGGAGCTGGTTGCGGATCTGGATCATTTTCTGATGGCCCAGATTGCCGCGATCCTCCAGCTGCAAATCGAAGCCGGTGGACACGCCCAGCTCGCGCACCGCGGGCGGCACCAGGGGAAAGACCTGCGCTTCATTGATTGTGCGGCGGAATTTCAGCATCGCCCGGCGCGCCATGGCGGGTGATGCATTCTTCTCGCCCGGACGCTTGTCCCAGTCGCTGAGCTTCACAAAGGCGATGCCGGTGTTTTGACCCACGCCCAGAAAGCTGAAGCCGGCGA
This sequence comes from Pseudomonadota bacterium, assembly GCA_018242085.1. GTDB lineage: Bacteria > Pseudomonadota > Alphaproteobacteria > Micropepsales > Micropepsaceae > Rhizomicrobium. The sequence goes on along the minus strand of JAFECO010000271.1, from coordinate 1,081 downwards.
TGGCGAACGCGAAATCGACATTCTTGCTTTCGGTTTGGAGATAATGGTCGGCGACCTTCTGGGCCACCGCCAGCGTGCTGGCCTGGGTCGAGCCGGACGGAAGCGCGATCAGATTGACCAGGACGCCCTGGTCCTCGTCGGGCAGAAAGCCGGTGGGCAGATAGACAAACAACGCGCCCATCACGGCCACGATCGCCAGATAGGCCAGCATCACACTTTTGGTGCGGTCCAATACCTTCTCCAGGCTGCGCCGGTACCATTCGCGCGTCGCCTCGAAACTGTCATTGAACCAGGCGAAGAAGCGTCCCAACAAACCGCTGCCATGATGTACATGGCCGCCTTCGATGGGCTGGAGCAAGGTGGCGCACAGCGCCGGGGTCAGGATCAGGGCGCACATGATCGACAGCAGCATCGCCGACACAATGGTGACGGAGAATTGCCGGTAGATCACCCCGGTCGAACCGCCGAAAAACGCCATCGGCAGGAATACCGCCGTCAGCACCAGGCCGATGCCGATCAAGGCGCCGGTGATTTCCTGCATCGAGCGCAAAGTGGCTTCGCGGGGACTGAGGCCTTCCTCGCGCATGATGCGCTCGACATTCTCCACCACCACGATGGCGTCATCGACCAGAAGTCCGATCACCAGCACCAGGGCGAACAATGTCAGCGTGTTGATCGAGAATCCCACCAGGGAAAGGATTCCGAAAGTGCCCAGCAACACCACGGGCACCGCCACGGCGGGCACCAATGTGGTGCGCCAATTCTGCAGGAAGATGAACATCACCAGGATCACCAGCAGAATGGCTTCGGCCAGGGTCTTGACCACGTCCTTGATGGAAAGCCGGATGAAATCGGTGTTGTCGACGGGAAAGACCAGCTTGTAGCCGGGCGGGAAGGACGGCTCCAGCGAACGGGCCCGGGCCTTGATCGCATCCACCAAGGTCAAGGCATTGGTGCCGGGCGCCGGCGTGATGGCGATGCCCGCACCAGGATGGCCGTTCATCCGGCCCACAATGCCGTAATTGTCCGTGCCCAGCTCCACGCGGGCGACATCCGACAGATGCACCACCGCGCCATCGGG
>JAFECO010000270.1 GCA_018242085.1 Pseudomonadota bacterium | reverse complement strand
CCGGTCACGAAGCCGGTGACCGAAAAGCTGCGATTCTCGCGTGCCCGCCGGTATTCGAACAAGCCGAAGGGAAAGGCGAAGCCCACAAAGGCCAGGCCCATGAGGATCGGCCGGTCCGTGCCTGCGATCAGCGCGCAAATCGCACCCAGGAAACTGATCAGGGTGAAGGTGCGGATGCCGGCAACGCGCGCGCCGTCCTGTGCCTCGCGCTCTTGCCAGCCGCGCTCTATGCCGATGAGAAGACCGATGGCCACGGCCAGCCCCGCCCGCTGCAGCATGGCGATGTCCGTCATGGCGACAGCGCCGCCAAGGCGTGAAGCATGGGATAGTCTGCTCGCGGGGCCAAAATCATCTCGCTGCTCCGGCGGGAAACCTGCCCGGATTTTCGCGGGAAAGGCAAGTTGGGCTTTCGCTCCACTCAATCCGGCATGGCGATGATCACCTTCAGCGCCTGGGTCTGTGCCGCGCGGGCAAACGTATCATAGGCCTCCAGAATCCTGTCGAAGCCGAAGCGATGGCTGATCAGCTTGGCGGGATCGAGCTTTTCCGTCTCGACGGCTTTCAACAGGACATGCGTGGTCACCGTATCCACCAGCCGGGTGGTGATCGTGACGTTGTGGGACCAGAGCTTTTCCAGATGCAGATCGACTTTGCGCCCATGCACGCCGATATTGGCGATGCGGCCGCCCGGCGCCACCAAATCCTGGCAGAGCTCGAAGGCTTCCGGCGTTCCCACCGCCTCGATCACTGCGTCCGCTCCCAGCCCATCGGTCAGTGCCCGCACTTTCTCGACGACGCCGTCTTTTCCGGCATCGACGATGTCGCTGGCGCCAAGGCGTTTGGCGACTCCCAGGCGATTGGTGTCGCGGTCGATCACGATGATCTTGCCGGGCGAAAAGAACTGCGCCGTCAGGAGCGTGGCGAGGCCAATGGGGCCTGCGCCCACAATGACCACATTCACGCCCGGATCCTCGATTTTTCCGTTGAGAACGCCGCATTCGAATGCGGTCGGCAGGACATCGCTCATCATCACCAGGGCGTCTTCATCCACGCCGCCGGGAATGCGGTAAAGGCTGGTGTCGGCATGCGGAATGCGGACATAGTCCGCCTGGGTGCCGTCGATGCTGTTGCCCAGGACCCAGCCGCCGGTTTCGCAGTGTGAATACATGCCGCGGCGGCAATAGTCGCATTTCCCGCAGGCGGTGATGCAGGAGATCAAGACATGGTCGCCCGGCTTGAAGCGCGATATCGCCGGGCCCACGCTTTCGACCACGCCGACGCCTTCATGGCCCAGAATGCGGCCCGGTGCGCAGCTGGGCACGTCGCCCTTGAGGATGTGCAGATCGGTACCGCAGATGGTGGTGCGGGTGAGTTTCACGATGGCGTCGTCGGGCGCGACGATGACGGGCTTGGCGCGTTCCTCCACGCGCTTTTGACCAGGACCGCGATAGACCAAAGCTTTCATGGCGGCATTGCCTCTTTGAGGATACCGCGACGCTAAGACATATCGCGTCGGGGGTGGTTGTGCCGGATCAACTCTTGGCGCGATGGGGCGGCTTGATATAGTAGGCTGGGGCAAGGCCATGAACGCGACCGAAGCAACGGAGTTTATTGAGCTTTCTCAAGCGGCCGAGGCGGCGCAGCTGGGCGCCTGGCATTATGCCGATGGCCGTTTTCGCTTCGATGCCCGCGGCCGGGAATTGCTGGGCGTCAATCTTGCGGAAGCCGGCATCAATCACGTCCTGGACAGCATCCATGCCGCGGACCGGGCGGCCCTGGGCCATATGTTCCGGCCCGGTTCCGTGACCGGCGATTTGGACATCGATTTTCGCCGCCGCGATGGCCGCTGGCTTCGCCTCCGGGGCGGCCAGCTTTCCGACGGCTCGGTTCATGGCATGGTGCTCGATATCGGCAAGCGCCGCGACGAGAGCCGGTCGCAAAGCCGGCTGGCCGCCATCATCGCCAGTTCCGATGACGCCATCGTCGCCATGACCCTGGACGGCGCGGTGACCGACTGGAACCGGGGCGCCGAGACGATTTTCGGCTATCCGGCCGGCGAGATGATTGGAAAGTCGATCACGCGCATCCTGCCAGTCGGCAAGGAGAATGAAGAGCGGGAGATTCTGGCCCGTATCGGGCGCGGCGAACGGATCGAGCATTTCGATACCAAGCGGCAGCGCAAGGACGGACGGATCATCGACGTGTCCGTGACCGTTTCACCGCTTGCCGATGAAGAGGGCCGCATCGTTGGCGCATCCAAGGTCGCCCGCGATGTCACCGCAGCGATGGCGTCGCAGCAGGCGCTGCTGGAACGGGAAGCCCACCTCAAATCGGTGCTGGACACGGTGCCGGATGCCATGATCGTGATCGACACAAGGGGCCTGATTCAGTCCTTCAGCGCGGCCGCGGAGAAAACCTTTGGTTATTCGGCGGCGGAGGCGACGGGCCGCAATGTCAGCATGCTGATGCCCGAACCGGATCGCGGCCGGCACGATGCCTATATCGCGCGCTACCTGGCGACCGGAGAGAAACGCATCATCGGCATAGGCCGTCTGGTGGTGGGGCAGCGCCGCGACGGCGCGACCTTTCCCATGGAACTGGCGATCGGCGAAGTGCGGCTGGGAGAAAAGCGTTTCTTCACCGGCTTTGTGCGGGACCTGACGGAGCGCGAACAGACCCAGCAGAAATTGCGCGAGCTTCAGGCCGAGCTGGTTCACATGGCGCGGTTCACGGCCCTGGGTGAGATGGCCTCTACCCTGGCGCATGAACTCAACCAGCCGCTCACCGCGGTGGCGAGCTATCTGAACGGCGCGCGTCGGTTGATCGACGGCGGCAAGCCCGCCGATCTGCCCATGGCGCGGGGCGCGATCGAAAGCGCCGCCGAACAGGCATTGCGCGCGGGCCAGATCATCCGGCGTTTGCGGGAATTCGTGGCACGCGGCGAAAGCGACCGTCAGGTCGAGGATATCAGAGCCCTGGTGGAGGAGGCGAGCGCCCTGGCGCTGGTGGGCGCGCGAGAAGCCGGCGTTCAATTCTCGCTGCGCGCCGCGGACGATGTGCCCCCGGTTCTGGCCGATAAGGTGCAAGTGCAGCAGGTGGTCCTCAATCTGATGCGCAATGCCATCGAGGCGATGCTGGAAAGCACGGTGCGGGAATTGACGGTAACCATCCATTCGGTCGCCGGCGACATGGTCCAGGTCGATGTTTCCGACACCGGC
>JAFECO010000026.1 GCA_018242085.1 Pseudomonadota bacterium | reverse complement strand
CTGAGAAGCCGCCCTTGACGCTCCGCCAGCGCGATCAGCTCGCGCGCCTCGGCCATGTCGAGGGTGAAGGGCTTGTCGATCACCACATCCCTGCCCGCCTCCAGCGCCAGGCGGGCCAGCGGTGCGTGGCTGTCATTGGGCGTGGCGATCACCACCAGGTCGATGCCGTCCGAACCGATCATCTCTCCCGGATCGGCGAAGACCGTCATGCCGGGAAAATCCTTCCTGACCTTGGCGGCGTCGCTGGAGGTGATGGCTCGAAGCGCCAGCCCATCGATGCTGCGAATCAAAGGCGCGTGGAAGGTCTTGCCGGCGAAGCCATATCCGATCAGGCCCACACCAATGCTTTTGCTGCTGTTCATCGTCATTCCCCAACCAGGGACCGGGATACAGCAAATCCGGCGGCGGGACGAGCCGATTGCATTTTGCCACCAGGCAAATTTTCAGGCGCCGACGATGGCCGAGATGTCTTCCAGCGGGGCGCGCTTGGTTTCCGGGAAAAAGAACAGGACCACAAAGAACTGGATCAGCACCATGGCCGCGAAGAAAACAAAGGGCGCGCCCTTGGACCAGGCCGCCACCATGGGAAACAGAGTGGCGATGACCGCATTCATCAGCCAGTGGGTGGAAGAGCCGATGCTCTGCCCCCGCGCCCGCACTTCGGTGGGAAATATCTCGCTGATATAGACCCAGATCACGGCGCCCTGGGAGAAGGCAAAAGCGGCGATGAAGCCGATCAGCATCCAGATCAGCAGATCCTGATGCCGCCCGCCGGCGAGGATCATCGCGGTTCCCATCAAAGTGACGAACAGGCCCACAGATCCGATCAGGAGCAGGCTTTTGCGGCCGATCCTGTCGATCAGATAGAGCGCGGGCAGCGTGAACAGAAGATTGGTGGCGCCGATCAGGATCGATTGCTGGTCCGACGAGACTTTGCTGAAGCCGGCGGCGGCAAAGATGTCGTTGATGTAATAAAGGATCGCGTTGATGCCCGCGAGCTGATTGAAGGCGGCGATGGCGAAAGCCAGAAGAATGGGCTTGCGGTAGAGACGCCAATTCAGCGTTCCGTTTCGCTGGCCAGGGGGCGCCAGGATGGCGCGTTCTTCGGCTTCGCTGATGTTGGGCGCAATGCGGCGCAGCACATCCTTGGCCTCCGCGTGCCGGCCTTTGAGCGCCAGCCAGCGTGGGCTCTGGGGAATGGTGAAAAGCAACGCGAACAGGACGAGCCCCGGCATGGCCGCGACGCCGAATTTCCAGCGCCACTCGTCAACGCCCAGCATCATGGTGCCGATCAAGTAATTGCTGAGATAGGCGATAAGAATGCCCAGCACGATATTGAACTGGAACATGCCCACCATCGCGCCGCGCCAGGTGGGCGGCGCGATCTCGGTGACATAGACGGGCGCCAGCACGGTCGACGCGCCGATCGCAAGACCCGCCATCACGCGGAAGAAAAGCAGCGACGGCCAATCCCAGGCCCATGCGCATCCCAGCGAAGAGGCCAGATAGAAAAGCGCGATCACCTTCAGGCACTGGCGCGCGCCGAAGCGGTCGCCCGGCGTGCCCGCCAGCAATGCGCCTGCCAAGGTGCCCCACAGCGCGCTGGATACTGTGATTCCCAGGCCTCCCGCGCTCAGCTGATAGACGGTGCGCAGATCGGCGGTCACACCGGAAATCACCGCCGTGTCGAAGCCGAACAGAAGACCCGCCAGCGCGCCCACCAGGACGCCGCGAATGACAATGGCATTCATGATGCTGCCCCCGCCTGCCCCGTTCGACCGGGACTTGTGCAGGATGACAGCAAACGGCGTCTTTGTCAGCGCGGCGCTAGCGCACCATGTCGTTGATGATGCGCAACGGATTGAGCGGCCCGATGGGGATATAGTCGAAGCCCATCAGCCCGGCCTGGCCCAGGGGAAACTTCTCCAGAATCGCCTTGGCTTCTTCGGTGGTGGAGGCATTGACGATAAAGACCACGCCCCGGCCGCTGGTCTGGAAATACCATTGGTCGATCTTGCCATCGAGATAGGCGTTCACCGTGTCATGCACTTCATGCGGCATGATCTTGGCCCGCTGTTCCGGTGTCATGGGGTCGCCCATGGGATGGGAGATCGCCAATATCTTGGTGGTGGGTACGGTTGGCGCGGCACTTTGCGCCGATGCCGGAGCAGCAAAGGCAGCAAGCAAAGCGACGGCGGGAAGAATAGCGGTAATGCGCATGGCGTCTCCTTGATGTGACGTGGGGGCTTAACCGGGATCGAATTCAAGCGTCCGAAGCGTGTCGCGCAGTGCGGCTGCTTTTTCCGGACCGTTGGCGGCCTCGAAGCGCTCTTGCGCCCGGCGCCACAGCGGGACCGCCACCTTCAAGGCGGCATGACCGGCCTTGGTGACCCGGATGGCGCGCTGGCGGCCGTCATGTTTTGCGGAGGTGACTTCCACGAAACCGGATTGCTCGAGAGGGCGCAGGTTTTTTCCGGCTGTGGTGCGATCCAGCCCCAGCCGCTCGGCAATGGCGTTGACCGATACTTCTTCCATCTCGTTGACCAGCGCCAGAATGGCGAATTGGGTGGCGCGCAGGCCGCTGGGCGCCAGCTGACCGTCATAAAAGCTGGTCAGGCGTCGCGCCGCCTTGCGCAGGCTTGCGCAATTGCAATCGCGGATGCCGAACTTTTCCATGGCCGTCTCCAATACGAGTATTCGCCCTCAATATAAGGGTATATGCTCGTAACTGAGGGCGCGCAAGAGACAGCTTCGATTTCCAATATCGGGCTGAATCAGCCGCGGCCTCTGTAAGGAGAAACGCCCGTATCCGGCAACCACACTCCCGCAGGCACCTTCCCCGTCTGCCAGAAAACATCGATCGGGATGCCCCCGCGCGGGTACCAATAGCCGGCGATGCGCAGATAATCCGGCTTGATCGCCTGGGCGATGCGCTTGGCGATGGCGATGGTGGTGGCTTCATGAAAGCCGGCCGCATTGCGGAAGCTGTTCAGATAGAGCTTCAGCGACTTGGATTCCACGATGGCCCGGCCGGGCACATAATCGATCACGAAATGGGCGAAATCCGGCTGGCCCGTGATGGGGCACAGGGTGGTGAATTCGGGCGCGGTGAAGCGCACCACATAATTTGTTCCCGGATGGGGATTGGGGACGCTTTCCAGGACTGCCTTGTCCGGCGATGCCGGCTGGGCAACGGCGCGGCCCAACTGGGTGAGTTTTTTCGCCATCTTCGTCAGGCCCCCTCGAAGGTGCAGCTCTGGCCATAGGACGGCCGCTCGATCTTCACCCGGATCACTTCCGGCATCACCGCCTTGGCCCTGGCATGGATGAAACGGGCGATATTCTCCAGGGTGGGCGCAGCCAGCCCTTCGACGTCATTGAGAAGCCGGTGGTCCAAGAGGTCGCGGATCCGTTTCAAGGTTGCGTCGATCTCCCCGAAATCCCGCAGGAATCCGGTCCTGGGATCCGGCTCGCCCCGCAAGGTGACTTCCACATAGAAGGAATGGCCGTGCATGCGGCGATTCTCGCTGGCGCCCGCATCCAGATGGTGCGCGGCGTCGAAGCTGAAACGCTGGGACAGTTCGATCATGGCAATCTCAAGGGTTCCGCCGCCAACCAGACGCGGCACGCCGGGCATATCGCGTCTCGCCCGGTTCGGGTCAAGGCGTGTAGCCGCCGCGACAGTCTGGCCAAAGGCCAAATATTGCGTAGGCGTAAGGCGCATGCTAACTGGCACGCGCGCCGCCGGGGTGACTCGCGGCCATTCATTTTTATGTTGAATAATCAAACGGTTAAGTCGGGCGATCGGCGGCAGATGGAAGCATCCGCGGAAGCGCCCGTATGAGGTGAAGGTGGCGACCGAAAAGGCTCACGAAACCGGACTGGCGGGCCGCTATGCCAATGCCGTGTTCGAACTGGCCCAGGAACAGGGCGTGGTGGATGCGGTCGCGGCCGATTTCGCGACCCTGAAAGCCGCCATGGCGGCGAGCAGCGACTTCAAGCGGCTGGTCAAGTCGCCCCTGTTCGGCCACGAAGATCAGGCTCGCGCCTTGAAGCCGATCCTGGACAAGATGGGCGTCAATCCGCTCACCACAAAATTCCTGCTGACCCTGACCGGCAAGCGCCGTCTGTTCGCGCTGGACGGCGTGATTGCCGCGTATGACCGGCTGGTGGCGCGCCTCAAAGGCGAAGTGCAGGCCCAGGTCATTTCCGCCCATGCCCTCAGCGCTGCCCAGACGGCGGAACTGAAATCCGTTCTGAAAGCCAAGCTCGGCCGCGAGCCGCGCCTGGATACCAGCGTCGATCCCACTCTGCTTGGCGGCCTGGTCGTCAAGGTGGGTTCGCGCATGATCGATTCGTCAATTCGTACCAAGCTGGCCGGAATTCGCGCCGCTATGAGAGGAAACTGAAATGGATATCCAACCCGCTGAAATTTCCGCGATCCTGAAGCGCGAAATCCAGAATTTCGGCGCCGACGCACAGGTGAGCGAAGTCGGCCAGGTTCTGTCGGTCGGCGACGGCATCGCCCGCGTTTATGGCCTCGACAATGTCCAGGCCGGCGAAATGGTCGAGTTCCCCGGCGGCATCAAGGGCATGGCCCTGAACCTGGAAAGCGACAATGTCGGCTGCGTGATCTTCGGTTCGGACGCCACCATCAAGGAAGGCGACACCGTCAAGCGTACCGGCGCCATCGTGGAAGTCCCCGTCGGCAAGGGCCTGCTCGGCCGCGTCGTTGATCCCTTGGGCAATCCCATCGACGGCAAGGGCGATCTCACCAATGTCGCGGAACGCCGCCGCGTGGACGTGAAGGCCCCTGGCATCATTCCGCGCAAGTCCGTGCACGAGCCGGTGCAGACGGGTCTCAAGGCCATCGACACGCTGATCCCGATCGGCCGCGGCCAGCGCGAATTGATCATCGGCGACCGCCAGACCGGAAAGACCGCCGTGGCCATCGACGCCATCATCAACCAGAAGGCCGTCAACGCCGGCACCGACGAGAAGGCCAAGCTCTATTGCATCTATGTCGCGATCGGCCAGAAGCGCTCGACCGTGGCGCAGATCGTCAAGACGCTCGCTGACGCCGGTGCGCTGGAATACACCATCATCGTCACTGCCACCGCCTCCGAGCCCGCACCGCTGCAATTCCTGGCGCCGTTCGCCGGTTGCGCGATGGGCGAATGGTTCCGCGACAATGGCATGCATGCGCTGATCATCTATGATGACCTGTCCAAGCAGGCCGTCGCGTATCGCCAGATGTCGCTGTTGCTGCGCCGTCCGCCGGGCCGCGAAGCCTATCCGGGCGACGTTTTCTATCTGCACAGCCGTCTGCTCGAGCGCGCGGCCAAGCTCAACGAAGACAATGGCGCAGGTTCGCTCACCGCCCTGCCCGTGATCGAAACCCAGGCCAATGACGTGTCGGCCTATATTCCCACCAACGTGATTTCGATCACCGACGGCCAGATCTTCCTCGAGACCGATCTGTTCTATCAGGGCATTCGCCCCGCGGTGAATGTCGGTATCTCGGTGTCGCGCGTGGGTTCGTCGGCGCAGATCAAGGCGATGAAGACCGTCGCCGGCCCGATCAAGGGCGAACTGGCGCAGTATCGTGAAATGGCGGCCTTCGCCAAATTCGGTTCGGACCTCGACGCCTCGACCCAGAAGATGCTGGCGCGCGGCGAGCGCCTCACCGAACTTCTGAAGCAGCCGCAATACAAGCCCTTCGCGGTCGAAGAGCAAGTCGCTGTGATTTATGCCGGTACCCGCGGCTATCTGGATCCCTTCCCCACCAACAAGGTGGGCGCATTCCAGGAAGCGCTGCTGGGCAAGCTGCGCTCGGCCTATCCGCAATTCCTGGACGGCATCCGCAAGGAGAAGGCGCTGACCCCGGACCTGGAAGCCACGCTGAAGAAGGCGCTGGACGAAACCTCCAAAGCGTTCGCCTGAGGAACCGGTTTAAAGGAAGATTGGGCGCCACATGGCAACCGTAAAGGAAATGCGCGTACGGATCGGAAGCGTGAAGTCCACGCAGAAGATCACCAAGGCGCTGCAAATGGTGGCGGCGGCCAAGCTGCGCCGGGCCCAGCAGGCGACGGAAGCCGCCCGCCCCTATGCCCAGCGCATGTCGGCCATCATCTCGAACCTGGCCGCCGGCGTGTCCGGTCCGTCCGCGCCGCTGCTGCTGGCCGGCACCGGTTCGGACAAGCGTCACCTCGTCATCGTGGCGACGGCGGATCGCGGTCTGGCCGGCGCGTTCAACGGCGCCATCATCCGTGCCGCGCGCCAGAAGATTGCCGCGCTGATCGCCGAGGGCAAGGACGTCAAAATCCTCACCATCGGCCGCAAGAGCCGCGACGGCCTGCGCCGCCAGTTCGGCAACCGCTTCGTGGAGAGCTATGAAGTCGGCTTGAAGTCGCCCAATCTCGCGCTGGTGCAGCCGATCGCGCGTTACGTGTTGGACCAGTATACCGGCGGCCAATTCGACGTGGTGACCCTGATCTACAGCCGCTTCAAGTCGGTCGTCACCCAGATCCCGACCGTCAAGCAACTGATCCCCGCCGAGGTCGAGAAGGCCGACGGCGCCGGCCCTGCTCCGTTCTATGACTATGAACCGGACGAGGACACGATCCTGCAAGCGTTGCTGCCGCAGAACATCTCGGTGCAGCTGCTTTCCGCCCTGCTGGAGAACCAGGCCGGCTTCTTCGCCTCCCAGATGGCGGCGATGGACAACGCCACCCGCAACGCGGGCGATCTGATCAACGCCCTCACCATCCAGATGAACCGCACCCGTCAGGCCAAGATCACGACGGAACTGATCGAAATCATCGCCGGCGCCGCCGCCGTTTAATGAATAAGGGCGTCAGGCTTAAGCCGGACCGTCCGTAACGAAGGAAAGAGAATGCCATGAGCAAGACCACTTCCAAGGGCCGCCTCAGCCAGGTCATCGGCGCCGTCGTCGACGTCGAATTCGACGGCGCGCTGCCCGCCATCCTGAACGCGCTGGAAACCACCAACACCGACGCCAAGACCGGCAAACAGGTTCGCCTGGTGTTCGAAGTGGCCCAGCATCTGGGCGAGAATGCGGTGCGCGCCATCGCCATGGACACCACCGAAGGTCTGGTCCGCGGCCAGGAAGTCATCGACACCGGCAAGCCCATCACCGTGCCGGTGGGCCCGGCCTGCCTTGGCCGCATCATGAATGTGATCGGCGAGCCCATCGACGAAGCCGGTCCGATCAGCGCGGAACATTCCGCGTCGATCCACCGTGAAGCTCCGACCTTCGCCGAGCAGGCGGGTTCGGCCGAAGTGCTGGTCACCGGCATCAAGGTCATCGACCTGCTCTGCCCCTACACCAAGGGTGGCAAGATCGGGCTGTTCGGCGGCGCCGGCGTCGGCAAGACCGTGACCATGCAGGAGCTGATCAACAATATCGCCAAGGCCTATGGCGGTTATTCGGTTCTGGCTGGCGTGGGCGAGCGTACCCGCGAAGGCAACGACCTCTATCACGAAATGATCGAGTCCAATGTGAATGTGGACCCGAAAAAGGCCGGCGGCAGCACCGCGGGTTCCAAATGCGCCCTGGTCTATGGCCAGATGAACGAGCCGCCGGGCGCGCGCGCCCGCGTCGCGCTGACGGGCCTGGCCCAGGCTGAATATTTCCGCGATGTCGAAGGCAAGGACTGCCTGCTCTTCATCGATAACATCTTCCGCTTCACGCAGGCCGGTTCCGAAGTGTCGGCGCTCTTGGGCCGTATCCCGAGCGCCGTCGGCTACCAGCCCACCCTGGCGACCGAGATGGGCAATCTGCAGGAGCGCATCACCTCGACCAACAAGGGTTCGATCACTTCGGTGCAGGCGATTTACGTCCCGGCCGACGACTTGACCGACCCGGCGCCGGCCACCTCCTTCGCGCATTTGGACGCCACCACCGTGTTGTCGCGCGACATCGCCTCGCTGGGCATCTTCCCGGCGGTGGACCCGCTGGACTCCACCTCGCGCATTCTCGACCCGCAGGTGATCGGCGAGGAGCACTACACGGTTGCTCGCCGCGTGCAGGAAGTGCTGCAGCAGTACAAGGCGCTGAAGGACATCATCGCCATTCTGGGCATGGACGAGCTTTCCGAAGACGACAAGTTGACCGTGGCGCGCGCCCGCAAGATCCAGCGCTTCCTGTCGCAGCCCTTCTTCGTGGCCGAGCAGTTCACCAACTCGCCCGGCAAGTTCGTCGAGCTGGCCGACACCATCCGCAGCTTCAAGGCGATCGTGGATGGCGAGTTCGACCATCTGCCGGAGCAGGCCTTCTACATGGTCGGCGCCATCGAGGAAGTTGTCGCCAAGGCCCAGAAGATGGCGGCGGAAACCTCCAAGGCGGCCTAAGGCATCATGGCTGACAAGATCCTCTTCGAACTGGTCTCGCCGGAGAAGCTGCTGCTCTCCAAGGCGGTGGACATGGTCACGGTGCCGGGCACCGAAGGCTATATGGGCGTGATGGCGGGCCACTCGCCCCTGGTCTCGACCCTGCGCGCCGGCATGATCGACATGAAGGACGAAGGCGTGGACACGCGCTTCTTCATCCGCGGCGGCTTTGCCGAGATCAATCCCGGCAAGGTCACGGTGCTGGCGGAAGAAGCGATCCCCATGAGCGAGATGGATCTGGCCATCCTGGACCAGCGCATCGCTGACGCCCAGGAAGACGAAATCGCCGCCAAGACCGATGCCGACCGCGCCCGCGCGGCGCAGATGGTCGACGATCTGAAACTCGTCCGGGCCGCGTTCTAGGCGTATAAGCCATCCGGTCAAGACGCTGTAAACATTTGGCCCGGCTTATGGCACGGCAGCCAAACTTGCTATAAGCCGTTCCACCTGTTGGGGAATGGAGAAGCCATGGCGGCGCAGCCCGTCTATCACCAAGGCTGGAAACTCGACGATGTCCGCTGGGACGCGTTCGATCCCGCCGCCGTTGACCCGACCATGCTGGCCGCGATCAAGGCCGCGGCCTTGGTGGAATATAATGCGCCGGATTATGTCACCTATTTGAACCGGGTGTTCCGCGATGCCGGTTCCCAGACCCTTGCCGATATCGAACGCTGGGGCGCCGAGGAAAGCCAGCACGGCCGCGCGCTAGGCCGCTGGGCCGAAACCGCCGATCCCAATTTCAGCCTGGAGGAGGCCTTCGCCCGCTTCCGCAAAGGCTACAGCCCCGCCCATTTCACCGACCTGGAAGCTGAGGGTTCGGTCCGCGGATCCCGCCGGGCCGAAATGGTGGCCCGCTGCGTGGTCGAAAGCGGAACCTCCTCCTATTACTCCGCCATCCGCGACGCCACGGACGAGCCGGTCCTGAAGGAAATTGCCGGTCGCATCGCGGCCGATGAATACAGGCATTACAAGCTCTTCTACGACACGCTTCACAGACAGGATGAGCCGGACATGTCCTTCTGGCGCAAGCTGTGGGTGGCGGTGACACGGGTGCGCGAAAGCGACGATGACGAGCTGGCCTATGCCTATTACTGCGCCAATGTCCCGGCGGACCAGGAAGCCGCAAAGCCCTACGACCGGACCACCTACTCGCGCCTGGCCGCCCGCACCGGCATGACCATCTACCAGCGCCAGCACATCCAGCGGCTGGTGCAGATGGTGGCCAAGGTGGTGGGCGCCAATCCGCACGGCCTCTTGGCCAATTGGGGCGGCGCGCTGTTGTGGCGGGTGATGCAGCGCAAAGCCGCGTCAGCGGTCTGACGATCCTATTGGACGCGGTACCCGGCCACTCGCGTAAGCTCGCGGCGTTCGTCACTCGAAATGGTCCGCTGGACCATTTCGTTCGCTTCGCGAAACGCTCCTTACAGCACGCGCGACGAACTCAGGGGCAAAAAGACCCGCGCGTCAGGTTTTACGTTTCACCATCATCTGCTTGATCTCGCCGATGGCCTGGGCGGGATTGAGGCCCTTCGGGCAAGTCTGGGTGCAGTTCATGATGGTGTGGCAGCGATAGAGACGGAACGGATCTTCCAGCCCGTCCAGCCGTTCGCCCGTCTCTTCGTCGCGGCTATCGGCCAGCCAACGATAGGATTGCAGCAGTGCCGCCGGCCCCAGATAGCGTTCGGAATTCCACCAATAGCTGGGGCATGCGGTGGAGCAGCAGGCGCAAAGGATGCATTCATACAGCCCGTCCAGCTTGGCGCGGTCTTCCGGCGACTGTTTCCATTCCTTTTCCGGTTCCGCCGTCTTGGTCTTCAGGAACGGCTCGATCGAGGAATATTGGGCATAGAAATTGGTGAGGTCGGGCACCAGATCCTTGACCACCGGCATGTGCGGCAAGGGATAGACCGCGACCGCGCCGGAGCAATCGCTGATCGCCTTGGTGCAGGCCAGGGTGTTGCCGCCCTGGATGTTCATGGCGCAGGACCCGCACACGCCTTCGCGGCAGGAGCGGCGGAAGGACAGCGTGGGATCGATCTCGTTCTTGATCTTGATCAGCGCGTCCAGGACCATCGGGCCGCAGCTGTCCAGATCGACCGTGTAGATGTCCACCACGGGGTTGGCGCCGGTGTCCGGATCGTAGCGATAGACCTTGAATTCCTTGGAACGCTTCGGCTTCTTGCCATTGGCGGCGGTTTCCGCCGGCCAGACCTTGCCCTTCTTGACCGTCGAGTTTTTGGGCAATGTCAACTGAACCATAAAACGCTCCGAACCTGATTTGCGCCGAGTTTGCCATGCGGAAGTTCAGGCAAACAACCCAGGAATTTACTCGCCTATACCACAATCTGCTCGAACACCCAGGCGGCTTCGACCGGGGTGTCGCGCACCTGCCCCGTGACCACCAGCTGCTCGGTCCGCCGCACCGTGTCCCCGCCCAAATAGACGCTTTCCTCGACGGTCAATTCCCCGCCCCCCGCACGGAAGCGCCAACCTTCCCCATTGGAGAGCTTGAGCAGAATGCCGCCGCCTTCCAGCTGCGAGATGCGCACATCGGGATGGATGTGAAAGCGCAAGGCGAAGACGAGCGGGCCACCGCGCGTCGTCACCGGCACGATCCGGTCTGCCCCGGTCACCATCTGGCCCTGCGGCGACAGGGTGATTTTGCGTTCATGCCGAAGGCCCTGTTCCGGCACA
>JAFECO010000269.1 GCA_018242085.1 Pseudomonadota bacterium | reverse complement strand
GTTACAGGCTTTCTGGAAATCGAGCGTCAGGACCGCGGCTATGACAAGCCGGATGCGCGCCTCAAGACCTACAAGGAATTCGTCCATCCCTTGACGAATGCCGAGCTGGAAAAGCAGGCGGCGCGCTGCATGGATTGCGGCATTCCCTTCTGTCACCAGGGTTGCCCGGTCAACAACCTCATTCCGGACTGGAACAATCTGGTCTATCGCGACCAGTGGCGGGCGGCGTCGGACACGCTGCATTCCACCAACAATTTTCCGGAATTCACCGGCCGCATCTGCCCGGCGCCGTGCGAAGCCTCCTGCACGCTGAACATCCAGGACACGCCGGTCACCATCAAGACCATTGAATGCCAGATCGTGGACCGGGCCTGGGAAGAAGGCTGGGTGCGCCCGCAGGTGGCGGCGAAAAAGACCGGCAAGACCGTGGCGGTGGTGGGCTCGGGCCCGGCGGGCCTAGCGGCGGCGCAGCAATTGGCGCGGGCGGGTCATTCCGTGACGTTGTTTGAAAAGGCTGATCGCATCGGCGGGTTGCTGCGCTACGGCATTCCCGACTTCAAGATGGAAAAGCATCTGATCGACCGCCGCATCCGCCAGATGGAAGCCGAAGGCGTGGCTTTCCGCACCGGCGTCGAAGTGGGCGTGAACATCTCGATGGCGATGCTGCTGACGGATTACGACGCCGTGGTTCTGTCGGGCGGCGCCGAAGCGCCCCGCGACCTGCCGGTCGAAGGACGCAATGTCGACGGCATTCATTTCGCCATGGATTTCCTCACCCAGCAGAACAAGCGGGTGGCGGGCGACAGCGAAGACAAGGCCGCGCCGAAGGGCACCATCACGGCCAAAGGCAAGCATGTGGTGGTGATCGGCGGCGGCGATACGGGTTCGGACTGCATCGGCACATCGAACCGCCAGGGCGCGCTGTCGGTGACGCAGCTGGAAATCCTGGCCAAGCCGCCGGTGAAGGAAAACAAGCCCCTGGTATGGCCGGATTGGCCGCTCAAGCTGCGCACCTCTTCGTCGCAGGAAGAAGGGGTGGCCCGCGACTGGTCGGTGCAGACCAGACGCGCCGTGGTCGAGAACGGCAAGCTCGCCGGCCTGGAATGCGTGCGCGTCGAGTGGAAGCTGGGCGATGGCGGCAAGATGAACCTGGTCGAAGTCGCGGGCAGCGAGTTCACCCTCAAGGCCGATCTGGTGCTGCTGGCGATGGGCTTTACCGGACCGCGCAAGCAGGGCCTCTTGGAGCAGGCCGGCGTGGCGCTGGACGCGCGCGGCAATGTCCATGCCGATACCAAGAGCTACAAGACCAGCGCCGCCAAGATCTTCTCCTGCGGCGACATGCGGCGGGGCCAGTCCCTGGTGGTGTGGGCGATCCGCGAAGGAAGACAATGTGCTCGCGGCGTTGACGAGTTTCTGATGGGTAGTTCTGAGCTTCCTCGGTAGTTTGTTTTCCCCCTCCGGCCTTCGCATCGCAAGCGCGTTCATACGCTGTCGCTATGAACCGGCCACCTCCCCCATCAGCGTGCTACGCACGTACGGGGGAGGCGGGGCACGACCAAGGCTCGCGATGCGCAAGCACTCAGCGGCGGGCCTGTGGCCGCTTCAAGATTATCTTGTTACGATCAAACCCAGCGGCGGGACTTTTGCCGCGTTCAGGATGCGCACAGAACGGGCCATGAGCGGCGTGTTCAACGCATTCTTGCGCGATACCAGCAAGGTCGTATCGCACAGCCGCGCCAGCAGCCAGGTCTCCGGCGTGGCGGCGCGGGCGCAGTCCATCACCACCATGTCGCAATTGTCGCGCAACAAGCGGATCAGCTTCTTCATCTGTTGCGAGCCGAACATGGTCGCCATGTTGGGCGGCTGGCGCGACATGGTGAGCACAAAGGCATCGCTGCGCGGATCGCGGGCCAGCACCTTGTTGAGCGGAATAAGCCCCGACAGCACGTCGTAAAGCCCGCCCGGCGCGGCGACATGCATGGCATTCTGCGCGGTTTGCGACGGATCGCAATCCAAGAAGATGACCTTCTTGCCCATGCTGGCGGCGGCGCGTGCCAGGGAAATGCCGATGGCGCTTTTGCCTTCGTCGGACGCCGCCGAGGTCATCGCCACCACGGCCGCGCCGTCTTGCGATTGAAGGCGCCGGACCAGCGCCGCCATGCGATAGGCATAAGGACTGCCGGGCTGGTCCAGCATCACATCGCCGGCTTTCAGCGAAACCGGATTGGGGATGTCGGCGATGACGGGCGGGCCATTCCACAGGGCCGGGGCCAGTGGTGCGGACGGAAAGACCGCGCTTTCATTCTTTCGCGCCGGTTGCGGCGGGTTTCGGGGGCGGGGCGGCGCCGGCAGGGACGGAGCGGGCGGGAAGAATCCAAAACGCTCGTTGATCAAAACGATCATCACGCCCAGAAGCAGGCCCAACGGAACGGATGCCAGCACGATCAGGCTGCGCTTGGGCGAGGAGGGCGTGTTGGGAGGGGCGGCGGCGGAGATCACGCGGCTGTCCGCCGTCACCGCCGCATTCTGATCCTGAGTCTGGCGCAACCGGCTGACAAAGGCTTCATATTGGGTGCGGGTGGAATTGGCGTTGGCCTGCAAGGCATCCAGCTGCACCCGCGACATGTTCTGGGCGGTCTGCTGCTGCACCACATTTTTCAGGCTGGCTTCCAGGGAATTCAGATGCGCGCGCGCCACCGAGACATCGCTGGCGATGGAGCCGGCCAGCCGGCTGACTTCCTGGGCGATCTTCTGGTCCAGGTCCGCCTTTTCGGCCAGGAGCGATTTCATCTTGGGATGCAGCGGGCCATATTGGGTGGAAAGTTCACCTTCCTGGCGGACCAGATCGGCCTGTTGCGTGCGCAGCTGCACGATCAGAGGCGAGGCGACCACTTGCGCGACATCGGCGCTGTTGCCGCCGCGCATCAAGCTCTGGACGCGGTCATTCTGTGCCTGTTTTTCCGCCAGCTCCGACCGCGCCAGCACGATCTGGGCGTTGATGCCCGCCATCTGCTGATCCACCAGGGAAGAGCCCGGCGCGGAATCGCTCAGACCATGCACCGCCTTGTAGGCGGCGATGGCCGATTGCTGCTGCTGCAGTTCTTCGCTGAGATCGCGGATGCGCTGATTCAGCCAGGATGATGCCGTGCCCGCCGCATTGCGCTTGATGGCGATCTGATCGGCGATATAGGCGTTCACCATTTCATTGGCGATGCGGGCTGCCTTGGCCGCATCGCG
>JAFECO010000268.1 GCA_018242085.1 Pseudomonadota bacterium | reverse complement strand
ACCTGCAAGAATATCGGCGCGGATTGCTGCTGATTGTCATGCCTGATGTTCATCCCCCTCTGTTCGCCACGCGGGCAAGCCCGCCAGCGGACATCTCCCTCCGCCAGGCCTCCGGCTGCGGAGGGAGAAAGCCGGAGCTTGCGGATATCCTGACCAAGCTGGGACATGACACATGGCTGGCCGCGCCCATGCTGTATACCGGAGAGGATCGGCGCCGCCTTGCCGCGCTGTACCGTTTGGCGCACGCGACGCGCGTTCCGCTGATTGCCGTGAATGATGTGCTCTATCATGTCCCGGAGCGGCGCGAGCTCCAGGACGTGGTCACCTGCATTCGCGAGCATGTGACGCTGACCCAGGCGGGCACGCGGCTTCAAGCCAATGCGGAACGCCATCTGAAGCCGCCTTCGGAAATGGCGCGGCTTTTCCGCGCCTGTCCCGGCGCGATTGACGAAACGATACGGTTCGCGGGCAGGATCACATTTTCCCTGGGGATGCTGGGACAACGCTATCCGCGCGAACCGGTGCCCCGCGGCAGAACGCCGGACGGCTATCTGCGCGAGCTGACCGAAGCGGGGCTGAAAACGCATTTTCCCGATGGCGTGCCGCCCAAAGTCGCCGCACAAGCCGAGAAGGAGCTCCGCTTCATCGCGGACCGCAAGATCGCGCATTATTTCCTGACGGTGCGCGACATCGTCGCTTATGCACGCAGCAAAGATATTCTCTGCCAGGGGCGCGGCTCCGCCGCCAACTCCGTGGTCTGTTATGCGCTCAATGTCACCGCGGTGGATCCCACCAAGATCGACGTGCTGTTCGAGCGCTTCCTCAGCACCGAGCGCCGCGAACCGCCCGACATCGATGTCGATTTCGAGCATGAGCGGCGCGAGGAAGTCATTCAGTATGTCTATCGGCGCTATGGCCACCGCCGTGCCGCGCTCACCGCCACCGTCATCCGCTACCGCTCCCGCAGCGCCATCCGCGAGGTGGGCAAGGTTTTCGGACTGACCGACGACGTCACCGGCAGGCTGGCCGACACGGTATGGGGACATCATGGCGGCGAGCTGAAAGATCATCAGCTGCGCCAGGCCGGCCGCGATCCCGCAAACAAGATCGTCGACCGCGCCCGGCGCTTCGCCGGAGAATTGATCGGCTTTCCCCGTCATCTGTCGCAGCATGTCGGCGGTTTCGTGCTGACCCGCGACAAGCTCGACTGGACGGTCCCCATCGGGCCCGCCGCGATGGAGGACCGCTATTTCATCGAATGGGACAAGGACGATCTGGACACGCTGGAGATCATGAAAGTCGATGTGCTGGCGCTGGGCATGCTCACCTGCATCCGCAAGGCGTTCCGGCTGATCGATTCTTACAGCTATGGCGGCGCGCCGCCGCTGGAGCTGGCGGCGGTGCCCAAGGAAGATCCCGCCGTTTACGACATGCTGTGCAAGGCCGACGCCATCGGCGTCTTCCAGGTGGAAAGCCGCGCCCAGATGAACATGCTGCCGCGCCTCAAGCCTCGCGAATTTTACGACCTGGTGGTGGAGGTGGCGATCGTGCGGCCCGGTCCCATCCAGGGCGGCATGGTGCATCCCTATCTAAAGCGCCGCGCCGACCCGTCCTTGATTCAATTCCCCGCGCCGCATCCCGATCATGGCCCGCCGAATGAATTGTACGAACTCCTGAAGAAGACCATGGGCGTGCCTCTCTTCCAGGAGCAGGCGATGCGGCTGGCCATCGTGGCCGCAAAATTCACCGCCGATGAAGCCAATGGCCTGCGCCGCGCCATGGCCACGTTCCGTCATGTCGGCACCATCGGCACCTTCCAGGAGAAATTCATCGGCCGCATGATTGCCCGCGGCTATGACGCGGAATTCGCCGCATCCTGCTTCGAGCAGATCAAGGGTTTCGGCTCTTACGGTTTTCCGGAAAGCCATGCCGCCAGCTTTTCGCTGCTGGTCTATATCTCGGCCTGGATCAAGAGACATCATCCCGCCGCCTTCGCCGCGGCGCTTTTGAATTCCCAGCCCATGGGCTTTTACGCTCCCGCCGAGATCGTGCGCGATGCCCGCGAGCATCAGGTGACCGTGCTGCCGCCTGACGCCGCTTTCAGCGACTGGGACTGCACCCTGGAACGGGATGCGGCGGGCGCGATCTGCCTGCGCCTGGGGCTGCGCCAGATCGACAGCATCAAGGAGGCGGACGCCGACGCCATTATGGGCAATCGCGGGCATGGCTATCGCGGCTTCGCCGATTTCGCCCGCCGCACCGCCTTGCCGAAGCGCAGCCTGGTGATCCTGGCGGAAGCCGACGCCTTTCGCGGCTTTGGCCTGGACCGCCGCGAAGGCCTATGGGCGGTGCGGCGCCTCCCCGACGACAAGCCGCTTCCCTTGTTCGCGCATCTCGCGGCGCCCGACCAGGGCGCCGAACAGATCGCGCCTTTGCCGGCCATGGCGCGGTCGGAACATGTGCTCACCGATTACCAGACCATCCGGCTGTCGCTGAAAGGCTATCCCACGGAATTCCTGCGGCCCCGTCTTGAAGAGGAAGGGATCACATCCTGCGGACAGGTGGGCGATCTTGAAGACGGCGCTCTCGTCCGCTGCGCCGGCATTGTGCTGGTGCGCCAGCGGCCGGGCGAAGGCAATGCCGTCTTCGTCACCCTGTCGGACGAAACCGGCATCTGCAATGTGGTGATCTGGGCCCGCATCTTTGAAAATTACCGCAAGGAAGTGATGGGCGCGCGCCTGCTTCTGGCGGAAGGCAAAGTGCAGAAAAGTCCCGAAGGCGTGGTGCATCTGATGGCGACGCATCTGATCGACCGCAGCGCGGATCTCAACATTCTGTCCGGCGATGCCTTGCCGCCCACTCCGCCCACGCACCGCCATCCCCGCAATGTGCGGGTGCTGCCGCCCAGCCGGGATTTTCATTGAACCTTTCAAGCGACGGACGGAAGCAGAAGCAATCCGCCGCTAAGCGTTCCGTGCCGCCGGACCGGTCTTGACGGTGCCGTGCCGTTCCAGCTTGCCCCAGCCCACCACGGCGCCGCGCAGCGCCATGGCGATGGAGCGCAGCACCACATAATACATCAGCTGGCGATAGCCGAAGCGTTGCAGCGGCAGCCAGAAGAGCAGCTTCCAATCCTCGCGCCGGTCGATCACAAAACCCACCATCGCGGCCATCAGGTCGACCACGATGAAGACGATATAATAAATGCCCATCACCTTCAGGTCGGTGTCGGTGAACTCCGA
>JAFECO010000267.1 GCA_018242085.1 Pseudomonadota bacterium | reverse complement strand
AAGGCCGTCACCCGCGCGATCAGCCGCTGGGGATAAGCCAGCCGGTAGCGCTCATAATAGGGGACCGCGCTCTGGAAACGGCGCGGTTCATAGGGAACGGGTTTGTCCACAGGGCGTTCTCACAAGTTCCATTAGTCTTTGCTTTGCTGGTCAAGGCCTTATACTAAGGCCCGCCGCGACCCGCCCGGATATTTTATGGCCAATATTGCCCTCGTCGATGACGATAAGAATATTCTTGAATCGGTGACCATGCTGCTGGAGCAGGAAGGCTACCATATCCGCAGCTTTTCCGATCCCGCCGCGGCGCTGACCGCGCTGGCCACCACCCCGCCCGATCTCGCCGTCTTGGACATCAAGATGCCGCGCATGGACGGACTGGAGTTGCTGCGCCGGTTGCGCCAGGGCGCGCCCGACCTTCCCGTTATCTTTCTCACCTCCAAGGACGAAGAGATCGACGAGTTGATGGGCCTGAATGCGGGCGCCGACGATTACATCCGCAAGCCTTTCTCCCAGCGCTTGCTGCTGGAGCGGGTGCGGGCGGTCTTGCGCCGCGCCGACGCCAAGAACGCGCCGCCCGTGCCGGGCGAGCAGAAGAAGGAAGCCCTGGTGCGCGGCAAGCTGGCGCTCGATCCCCAGCGCCATGAATGCACCTGGGACGGCAAGCCGGTGCGCCTCACCGTCACCGAATTCCTGATTCTGCAGGCGCTGGCGCAGCGGCCTGGCTTCGTCAAAAGCCGCGACAGCCTGATGGATGCGGCTTATGACGATCAGGTCTATGTCGACGACCGCACCATCGACAGCCATATCAAGCGGCTGCGCAAGAAATTCAAAGTGGTTGCCGACGATTTCGACGCCATCGAAACACTTTACGGCGTGGGCTATCGCTACAAGGAGTAGGCGGCCCTGTTTCCGCATTTCTCCGCTCTCACCTGGCGCATTCTCGCCTTCAACGCGTTGGCGTTGCTGATCCTCACGGGCGGCGTGATCGGGGTTCAGTCTTCCGGCCGCGGCCTGGTGGAAGAGCGGCTTCGCGGCATCCAGCAGCAGGCCGCCATCGTGGCCAGCGCACTGGGGCGCTATGCCATCAACAACAAAACCCAGTCCCTGGACGTGGATCTGGCCGAGCCCTTGCTGCGCGAGTTGATTGCGCCCACGCGGCTGAGGGGACGGCTCTATCTTCCCAATGGCCGCCAGGTTGCCGACACGCGGCTATTGTTGCCGCGCAATGTGATCCAGGTGACGCCGCTGCCGCCGCTGGATCGCTGGAGCCAGTTCAAGGAATGGACCCAGCGCATCTATGACAGCGCCATGGGCGTGCATCCTTTCAACACGCTGGGGAAATATGCCGAAGGCGGCGAGGATGGCCGGATCTATCCGGAAGTGAACGATGCCATGCTGGGCCAGGCGTCCAGCGCGGAACGGGTGGACTCCCAGAACCGACTGGTCCTGTCGGTGGCCGTGCCGATCCGCGGCGTGCTTCTTCTTTATGGCGAATTGTTCGTCACCACCGAAGGCGGCGACATTGACGATATCCTGCGCCAGGAACGCTTCATCCTGTTCGAAGTCTTTCTGGTGGCGTTCGGGGTGATGCTGCTGTCCTCGCTCTATCTGGCGGGCACCATCGCCGAGCCGGTGCGCCGCCTGGCGGCGGCCGCCGACCAGGTGCGGTCCGGCATCGGCGGCCGCGACGCCATTCCCGGCTTTCCCGAACGCAATGACGAGATCGGCGATCTGGCCGACAGCTTCAAGGAAATGACGGCCGCGCTGTATGATCGCATCGGCGCGATCGAGCGGTTCGCCGCCGATGTGGCGCATGAGTTGAAGAACCCCCTCACCTCGCTGGCGTCGGCGATGGAAATGCTGATCCGTGCGCCCGACGAGGCGTCGCGCCAGAAACTGATGGCGCTGGTGCGCGCCGACGTGAAGCGCATCGACCGGCTGATCACCGACATTTCCGACGCTTCACGGCTGGACGCCGAACTTTCGCGCGAAGCTCGTACCGAGATCGATGTTTCGCATCTCTTGAAAACCATCGTCGATGTCTATGAAGTCACCGATCGCGATCGCGACGTGGCGGTCACCTTGAAAGACGAATTGCCGGCCGGCACCAAGATCATGGGCCATGACGAAAGGCTGGGCCAGGTCTTCCGCAACCTGATCGACAACGCGATTTCCTTCAGCAAGGACGGCGACGAAATCGTCATCACCGCGCAACTGCATCATGCCTTCGCCCGCGTGACGGTGGAAGACACCGGCCCCGGCATTCCACCCGACAATCTGGAATCCATTTTCGAGCGCTTCTACACGGAACGGCCGGGCGAAACCTTCGGCAAGAATTCCGGCCTGGGCCTCTCGATCGCCCGCCAGATCACCCAGAATGCGGGCGGCCGCATCTGGGCGGAGAACCGTCCGCCGCGCGTGCCCGGCCAGGCCAGCGGGGGCGCGCGCTTCGTCGTCGAGCTGCCTGCGATTCAAACATGAGCGGCCAGAAAACGGTCAACATTCATGCCAGCTGCATCGCCATCGGCAAACGGGGCGTTTTGCTTCTGGGCGACAGCGGCGCCGGAAAATCCGATCTTGCGTTGCGGCTGATCGATGACGGCGCGCGGCTGGTATCGGATGATCGCACCGAACTTTATGTCTCGCGCGACATGCTGCACGCGCGCGCACCCAAAAGCATTGCGGGATTGCTGGAAGTGCGAGGGCTCGGCATCGTCGCGCTGCCTTTCGCCAAAGATGTGACGCTGGGTCTGGCGGTCAGGCTTGGCGTGCCGCCGAAGCGGCTGCCCGATACCGCTTTCTATGCTCCCCCTGCTCCATTAAAAGCAGCAAAGCCCCTGCCGTTCATCATATTGGACGGCGCCTTGCCTGGCGCGCCCGCGCGAATTCGCCTTGCTTTGACGGCTTTTTCCGAAGGCTTGTTCCGCGAGGATTTTAACCCCACTTAAGAATGTCGGAAATAAGCCTTGCCTTGCGGAACTTCCGGCCTATTTTCCCCTGCTTTGCAATGGACGCATTCATGCTCGGTCTTGTTCTTGTCACCCACGGCCGCCTGGCCCAGGAATTCATTGCGGCGATGGAGCATATGGTGGGACCCCAAACCAATCTGCGGGCGGTCTGCATCGGGCCCGAAGACGATATCGAGCGGCGCCAGCGCGAAATCGCCGCGGCGGCAAAGGCCGTGGATACCGGCCGCGGCGTGGTGATCGCCACCGACATGTTCGGCGGCACGCCTTGCAACCTGGCGCTCACCCTGCTCGACCGCACCAAGATCGAAGTGCTGGCGGGGGTCAACCTTCCCAG
>JAFECO010000266.1 GCA_018242085.1 Pseudomonadota bacterium | reverse complement strand
GAAGACGATATCGAGCGGCGCCAGCGTGAAATCGCCGCGGCGGCAAAGGCCGTGGATACCGGCCGCGGGGTGGTGATCGCCACGGACATGTTCGGCGGCACGCCTTGCAACCTGGCGCTCACCCTGCTCGACCGCACCAAGATCGAAGTGCTGGCGGGGGTCAATCTGCCCAGCCTGATCAAACTGATCGACATCAGAGGAAAGCTGCCGCTGGAACAGGCGGTGAAAGAAGCGATCGATGCCGGGCGCAAATACATGCGCGCCGGGTCGGCCGACCTGGGCGCTCCTGCTTGAGCGAGACGCTTCGGGCCATTGCGAAGATCACCAACAAGCGCGGCCTGCACGCGCGCGCCAGCGCCAAGGTGGTCGAAGCCTCCGCGCGGTTCCAATCCGAGATCACCATCATCAAGGACGGCACGCGGGTGAATGGCCGCTCGATCATGGGCTTGATGATGCTGGCCGCCAGCCTGGGGAGCGAGATCGGAGTCGAAGTCAAAGGCCCGGACGCCGAAGCCGCGATGACGGCGATGCTGGCTTTGATCGACGCAAAATTCGGTGAAGAGTAATTTGAACCACCTGCGGTGGTTCAAATTACGCCAAGCGTGGCCGCGCGACAGCGGTCGTTAGCGACAGCGTAGTGCGACGGCCGCGCGCGGCAGGGTGATTTGCAGTCGCCCAAAGGCGACGGTAAATCACGCCAAGCGCCGACTAGCGCCAGCGTAATGTCGGAGCGCGGCAGGGAGAATAAAATGAAGTTTCGATCCCTCGCGGCTCTGATCTTCGCGCTTCTCGCTTTCACACCAGCCACCGCCGAGCCGCTCGTCAAGGCGCATCCGGCGCTCTGGCATGTCAAAGGCCCCCTGGGGGAAGCCTATCTTCTGGGCTCCATCCATCTTCTACCCAAAAACATCGATTGGCATACCCCGGCGATCAAAACCGCCATGGCCAAGGCCAATGTCTTTGTCTTTGAAGTCTCGACCGATGAAAAAGCGCAAGACCGGATCCGCGAGCTGGTCGCCGAGATGGGCATGTTGCCGCCTGGCCAGTCGCTCAGGCAGATGCTGCCGCTGGCCGTGCGCGAGGATTTCGACGCCGCGATAAAATCGGCAGGACTTCCCTTGGAGGCGGTCGATCACGAAAAGCCCTGGCTGGTATCCTTGCAATTGCTGGTGGCCGAAGGCACCGCCCGCCACTATTCCGCGGATGCGGGCGTGGATCATGCGGTGATGCTCGCCGCCGCCAAGGCGCATAAGCCCAGCCGCTTCTTCGAGACCATCGAGCAGCAACTACGCCTTCTGGCCGGAAGCGACGACAAATTGCAGATCGAAGAATTCGCGGCGGACTTGAAGAATTACCGCAAGGACGAAGACGATCTGGCGCCCATGATCGCGGCCTGGAGCGAGGGCAAGGCGGACAAACTGGCCGCCCTGACGAATGCCGAACTGGCCGATCAGCCGGACGCGAAGAAGGCCCTTCTTACGGACCGCAACCAGCGTTGGGCCCTGCAGATCGAGACCATGCTCAGGGAAAAGCGGGTCTTTTTCATCACCGTGGGAGCCGGCCACCTGGCGGGGCCGGAGGGGGTTCCGGCTCTGCTCAGGGCCGCTGGCTACAAGGTCGAAGGTCCCTAGCCGCTCGTCAAAACTCGCGGCGTTCGTCGCTCGAACCGGTCCACCGGACCGGTTCGTTCGCTTGCGCGAACCGCTTCTCACGGATATGCAGTTTTCTTTATATCCTTCTTGCCCCGTCCCCGCCCCGCTGCTATGAGCGGGCCCGCAATCGAGGGAATCTCCGACCATGGCCGCCAATACCGATTACGTCGTCAAAGACATCAGCCTGGCCGAATGGGGCCGCAAGGAACTGGCCATTGCCGAGATCGAGATGCCCGGCCTGATGGCGACCCGCGCCGAATATGGTCCCAAGCAGATCCTGAAAGGCGCCCGCATCGCCGGCTCCCTGCACATGACCATCCAGACGGCGGTCCTGATCGAGACCCTGGCGGCCTTGGGCGCCGACATCCGTTGGGCCTCCTGCAACATCTATTCGACCCAGGACCATGCCGCCGCCGCCATCGCGGCCAAGGGCATCCCGGTGTTCGCGGTCAAGGGTGAGAGCCTGGTCGATTACTGGAATTATACCCGCAAGATCCTGGAATGGGGTGACGGCGGCCTGCCCAACATGATCCTGGATGATGGCGGCGACGCCACCATGCTGGTGCATGCGGGCTTGCGCGCGGAAAAGGGCGACGCCGCCTTCCTCGAAAAGCCGGAAAATGAGGAAGAGGAAGTTTTCTACGCGCTGATCAAGCGCACCTTGAAGGAAAAGCCGGGCTGGTTCGCGGCCCTGGCCGCCAGCATCAAGGGCGTGTCGGAAGAGACCACCACCGGCGTGCATCGCCTCTATCAGATGGAAAAGGACGGCAAGCTGCTGTTCCCCGCCATCAATGTGAATGACAGCGTCACCAAGTCGAAATTCGACAATCTCTATGGCTGCCGCGAAAGCCTGGTCGACGGCATCCGCCGCGGCACCGACGTGATGATGTCGGGCAAGGTGGCGATGGTCGCCGGTTTCGGTGATGTGGGCAAAGGCTCGGCCGCCTCGCTGCGCCAGGCCGGCTGCCGCGTGATGGTCAGCGAAATCGATCCCATCTGCGCGCTCCAGGCCGCAATGGAAGGCTATGAAGTGGTGACCATGGAAGACGCCGCGCCCCGCGCCGACATCTTCGTCACCGCCACCGGCAATGTCGATGTGATCACCGTCGATCACATGCGGTCGATGAAGGACCGCGCCATCGTCTGCAATATCGGCCATTTCGACAGCGAAATTCAGGTCGGCGCGCTGAAGAATTTCCAGTGGCACAATGTCAAGCCGCAGGTGGATGAAGTCGAATTCCCCGACGGCAAGCGCATCATTCTTCTGTCGGAAGGCCGGCTGGTGAACCTTGGCAATGCCATGGGCCATCCCTCTTTCGTGATGAGCGCCTCCTTCACCAACCAGACCTTGGCCCAGATCGAACTCTTCACCAATCCGGGCAAGTATCAGAAGAAGGTCTATACCTTGCCCAAGCAGCTGGACGAGAAAGTGGCCCGCCTGCACCTGGCCAAGATCGGCGTCAACCTCACCGAACTGTCCACCAAGCAGTCCGACTACATCAACATCCCCAAAGTGGGTCCCTACAAGCCGGACACGTATCGATATTGATTGGCGGCATCCGCCGCCGGGTGGTTACTGATCGCTTGATCTCCAAGGAAAGGGCGCGCTACCAGACCGGTATGCGCGCCCTTTTTCTTTGCCTGGCTGTTTGCCTGCCATTGGCGGCCGGCTGCACCAGCCTGGTTCG
>JAFECO010000265.1 GCA_018242085.1 Pseudomonadota bacterium | reverse complement strand
GCGGTGCCTTGCACCGTCATCGCCACGCTTTCGCCCGCGGACAGTTTGGCATTCACCCGCGCCGTGCTGCCATTCAACTGTGCCTCGGCGTCGAGCGCGGCGGGCGCCAGGCGGCGCGAATAGCCCGCCACCCGCAGATCCTTGCCGCTCAATGTCAGGGTACCCAAGGGCGCAGCGATGGTGCCGGTCAAAGACACGCGGGCGGACAGAGTGCCTTCGGCGCCAAGCTCCGGCGCGAAAGAACGGAAGGATGCCAGATGGATGTTATCCGCCGATGCGGTGAGCGCCAGCTTGGGTAGCACCCGGCCTTCGGCGATGACATTGCCGCCCGCCGCTTTCAGCGCCAGCCGGTCCACCGCCACGCCGCCCGCGAAATCGAAATTGGCCGGTCCCGCCAGCGCGATGGCTTCGCCTCGCCAGTCGCCTGCCAATTGATTCAACTGCAGTCGCGATTTGGGCACATCCGCCAGCGCCGCCGCCGTGACATGCGCCGGCAATCCTTGCGCATCTTTCAGGTCGCCCGTCAGCGACAAGGCCAGCTTGTCGAGCGCGCCGTCCAAGGTGCCGGATGCCGAACCGGTGACGCCGCCCGCGGCGAACTCCCTGGCGTTGAGCCTGGCGTCGATGCGGGGAGCGCCGAAGGCATCGGCGATCGTGCCGTCGATCATGGCGGCGGCGACCGTCACGCCTTCCAGCTTCATCGCGCCCGCATTCAGATGCAGCGCCACGCTTTGCGTTCCGCCCTGGCCGCCAAGCTCGCCGGTGGCGTGCAGATTTCCCCCCATCGCCAGGCCCGTGAAGGTCGTCAGGTCGCCCAGATCGCCGACATCCAGATTGGCGCGTCCGGCCAGCGGTCCATTCTGCGGCACAGTGATCGCTGCGTTGCCGGTCAGAGATTTCCAATCCAGCGACAGTTTGGCGTCATGACTTGCCCCTTTGGCGGTCCAATCCGCCGCCAAAGCCAGACCGGCATCGTCCAGCCTGCCATCCGCCGTGATCCGCGCATTGGCGGGATTGGGCAGGCCCGTGGCGCGGGCGCGCAAGCCGATGCGCTGGCGGGAAAAACCGCGGCTGGCCATGTCGGCGCTGCCGGAAAGATCGAGCAGCGCCTGGGCCGGAAGGCCCGCCACCGTGCCGTGGATTTCCGCCGTTCCGGTCAGCACAGGCGAAAGACGCGCAAGATCGCTGAGGGCGGTGCTCACCCGATATTCCAGCCGCCCGGCGCGAAAGCCGCCTTCGATATTGGCGTCGAATCCGGCCCCATGCAGGCGCATGCGGGAATCCATCACATCCGCGCCCGCGACCAGGCTGTGGAATTTGAGCGTGGCGTCCCGGCCCAGCATCCGCGCCACCACCGAGGCGCCATCCGCCGCGATGCCGCCATCCAGATCGAGGGTGAGCTGCTGGCCACTGCGGATGACGGATGCTTTCAGCCGGGCGCTTCCCGTCAGGTCCGCGCCCGCCAGCGCCGCGAAAGGCTGAAGCGACGGCACCGACAGAGTCACATCCGCGCTTTGCGTGCCCGCCGTCTTGGCGGTGCCGTCGAGCGCCAGCAAGGGATGGCGAAGCTGGAACGTCACGGGACGGGCGGGAGACTTCAAATCGGCATGCGCCGTCAACTGGAAAGGCTGGGATGCAAATACGCCGGCATATTTGCTGTCGGGAAGCCGCGCGCCGCTTGCCGTGGCGGTGAGGTCGGCGCGGCCGCCCGCCCCTTTCATTTCGGCATCCACCGTGCCGATGGAAAAGCCCGCGATGCCGAGTTTGGCCAGGCGCAGCTTGGCCTCCACTTCAGGCGCGTCGAAAGCGCCATGGACATGGCCTTCCGCCATCAAGTCGGCCCAGCCGGTCGAGGCATCGAGCTGCATGGCAGCCGATGCGGCCGAGAAATCCAGATCGGTCCGGCCCGCCGCCAAGGAAATCGTTCCTTTGCCGTTGGCATTGAGCGCGCCCGCGGTCAGCGCGAAGGAAACATTGTTGGCATTGCGGTCGCCCGATGCGTCCGCCGAAAGCGCAATAGGCCCCAGCCCCGGCAGCCCCGCCACCGTGCCCAGCAAGCCGTCCGGGCTTTCGGCGATGGCGGCATGGCCGTGGATCACATCCGCTGCCACATAGCCCTTGAGAATATAGCGATCATTGCCGCCCGGCCGGGTGATGGCGAGATCGACGCCGAATTCATGGATGGTGGTGAAGTTCAGCGAGCCTTTCGCCGCCAGCATCGCGGGATGGCCCAGGAGCGACGGCGCGATGTCGATATGCGGCAGGGACAGCGCATAGACATCGATGCGGGGCGATTGGCCTTCGCTGGGTTTTGACGGCAAGGGGCGGCGCAGAAACTCCACCTTCGCGGCGGCCACCCGCATCACTTCATAATGATTGCCAAGGATGGTGAGCGGCGACCAATCGATCTCAGCATCCGTGACGCGCAGCCAGGTTCCGTTTGCATCCCGGAGCTCGATGCGGCGCGCCCTGGCGCTGGCGGGCAACGCACCATCCAGACCTTCGACGATCACTTCGCCGTTGGTGGCCTTGGCGGCGATCCATTCGATCAGGCGATGGCCGGGCGGCGTCCGCAGCATCAGCGCCAGCGCGATGCACAGGCCGGCGAGAATGCCACCGGTCCAGCGCAGAATGCGCAGTATCCGCTTTTGCCGCTCCTCGCTCAAAAGGCCTGCCCCAATCCGATATAGAGTTCGAACGCATCCCCGCCCGGCACCCGGTTCAGCGGCACCGCGATGTCGGCGCGCACCGCTCCCAGCGGCGTATAATAGCGCGCGCCCAGGCCTGCGCCCACGCGCACCGCGCCGCTGAAAGGGCTGCCCACTTCGCTCGCCTGCCCCGCATCGACAAAGCCGACCACGCCATAATCCTCCAGAATGCGCTGGCGGAATTCGATGGTGGCGGCATCGACCGATTTGGCGCCCACCGGTTTCTTGTCGGGAAATTGCGGGCCGATGGATTGATAGGCAAAGCCGCGCACCGTGGCGCTGCCGCCCGCATAAAGCCGCTGGTCCGGCGGCAATTCCATATTCGATCCGCCTAAGATGCTGCCCGCCAGCGCCCGGAGCGCCAGCACCGAACGGCCTGGTTCGCCCAGATCGAAATAGGCCGAGCCGGAGGCCTGCAGCACCAGGAAAGTGAGGTTGTTGGCGCCGAAGGATTGGGTGGGCGTCACCGCCACCGAGGCCCGCGCGCCGCTGACCGGATCGCGCAAGGGATCGGTGAGGCCGGTGGAATTATACGTCACCGTCATCGGCAGCGCGATCAGCTGATAGAGCCGGTCGGTCTTTTCCTGCGCCACCTGGTCATAGAGCAAGCTCGCGCCCACGCTGCCGCTCCACAAAGG
>JAFECO010000264.1 GCA_018242085.1 Pseudomonadota bacterium | reverse complement strand
AAGGCAAATGGGGCGACAAGCAGATCTTGTCGGAGAAGTGGGTGGCGATGGCGCGCACGCCCACCGGCCCCAATCCCGGTTACGGCTATTGCAACTGGTATCTCAACACCGGCAAGAAGATGTATCCGGATGCGCCGGAGGACAGCGTTTCCTTCATCGGCGACGGGGCCAATATCGTCTTCATCGATTATCAGCATGACATCGTGGCGGTGGTGCGCTGGATCGACGGCGGCAAGATGAAGGATTTCGTCAAGCTGCTTGAGGAAGCGGTGAAATAGCCCGGCATGGTGCGTAAAACGCCGGTCCGGCTTGCGCATTTGCGCATGCGGGATGGATTTCCCCGCGCGCCGGAATGGTGTGAAATAAGCGGGCATCGCGCGGAACGGAAAACGCCATGATCGACTGGACCAGCCATTACGCCGGGCGCGCCAAGCGCATGACTGCGTCGGAAATCCGCGAGCTTCTGAAGGTTCTGGACCAGCCCGACCTGATCTCGTTCGCCGGCGGCATTCCCGATCCGGCGCTGTTTCCGGTGGCGGAAATCGCCGGTGCCTATGCCAAGGTGCTGAACGATCCGGCCCAGGCCAAGATCGCCCTGCAATATGCGGTGAGCGAGGGCTACAAGCCGCTGCGCGAATGGATCGCCGGATACATGACGCGGCTGGGCGCGCCGTGCGGGCCCGACAATGTGGTGATCACCAACGGCTCGCAGCAGGCGCTGGATTTTCTGGGCAAGCTGTTCATCACGCCGGGCGATCCGGTGCTGGTGGCGTGGCCGACATATCTGGGCGCGCTGCAGGCCTTCAACAGTTATGAGCCGGTCTATGACGTGTTGCCGGGGCCGGGCAGCAACCGCACGGTGGAGAGTTATGCCAAGGGCAAGGGCGCGCCGCGCCTGGGCTATTGCATGCCGGAATTCCAGAATCCCACCGGCACCAGCCTGACGCGGGAGGAGCGGCTGCAAATGCTGGATGCGGCGGACGCGATGGATTTGCCGCTGATCGAGGACAATGCCTATGAAAAGCTGCGCTATGACGGCGAGCGCGTGCCCTCGCTTCTGGCGCTGGATATCGCGCGCAAGGGCGGGATCGAAAATTCGCGGGTGATCTATTGCGGCACTTTTTCCAAGAGCATCGTGCCCGCCTTGCGCATCGGCTGGATCGTGGCGGCGAAGCCGGTGATCCAGAAGCTGGTGATCGTCAAGCAGGCGAGCGACCTGCATGTTTCCACCCTCAACCAGATCGTCATGCATGAGGTGGCGTCGAAGATCATCGAGGATCAGGCCCGCCGTATCCTGCCGGTCTATAAGGCGCGGCGCGACGCGATGCTGGCGGCGCTCGAGGCCCATATGCCCAGAGGCGTGCGATGGACCAAGCCGGAAGGCGGCATGTTCGTCTGGGTCACGTTGCCGGAGGGCATGGACGCCGCCATGCTGCTGGAGCGGGCGTTGGCGGAAGCCCGGGTCGCCTTCGTGCCCGGCATCGCCTTTTTCGCCGATCGCGGGCGCGGCAATTATCTGCGCCTCAACTTCTCCCTGTCGGACGAAGCCAGCATCGCGGAAGGCATCAAGCGGCTTGGCGCGCTGATCGCCCAGATGCAGGGTTGAGGCAGCCACGGCACGAATTGCTACCAGGCGGATCGCACTCCGCCGCCGCGCGGAGCGGTGAAACGGTGGCATATGGCGGGGATCGGTTCGCGGCTGCATTGGCCGCTGAGGAAGGCGTAGGCGTAGCTATGGGGTGAGGTGTAGACCGCGAAACCCGCGAGCAGGGCCACCAGAATGAACAAGCCCGCCATCTGCCATTTGGGAATCATATCAATTAAAGCTTGGCGCAGTTGGCGGTGGGGGCGTCTTCGGGTTTGCCTTCGCGGCGGGCCCGTTCGCCTTCGCCCTGCCACATCCGCATCACGATCTCGCATTCCTTTTGGGTATGGAAGGCGCGGCTGAAGCCGGTTTTTTCCGCCGGCTGATTGACCGTGAGGATCCAGTCGCGGGGATAGAGCCAGGTGTAAAGAAAGCTGGATATCAGCCAGAGAGACAGGACGCCCACCACGACAAAGAAGCCGACCCGGAACCAGTAGGTTCCGGGTTCTCTTTGCTTCAGCGGGGCGTCCTGTTTTCCGGTTGTCATGGATACCGTCTTAGTTTCGGGTCATCGGGCCGCTCGTCCGCACGCTGTCGCTACGGACTGCTCGCGGCGTTGGCTTAGGTTTTCTTGGCGAATGACATGCGCCTAGAAAACCTTGCCCCTCGCGAGCGTAGCGAGTGAGGCGGGCTCACCCAATCGCATACGCGCAGAGCTTGTTGCCGTCGAGATCGCGGAAATAGGAGAAGTAGAAGCTGGGGCCTCGCTCGCCCGGCGCGCCTTCATCGGTGCCGCCCAGCGACAGCGCGCGGGCGTGGAAGGCATCGACCTGGGCGCGGTTGTCGAAGTTCAGCGCCACCATGGAGCCATTGCCGACCGTGGCGGGCTTTTTGTCGTAAGGGCCCAGGACGCCGAAGAACAGATTCCCGTCCTTGCCATAGACCCGGCCGCCCGACGGATGTTCGAACGCGGGCGCCACGCCTTCGGGTGAAAACAGCGCGTCGTAGAACTTCTTCGCCTCTTCCAGCTTGTTCGAACCGACGGTGGCGTAGCCGAGCTTGACCATGATTGTCTCCCTAAAGCCGCGCACGGAATGGCGCGGTGTGCGCACCGATTAGCGTGTTGGAGAAGAAAAAGACAGAGCGATGCTCAGCGTTGTGAAAGCCAGATCAGGGCTCCGCCGCTCACCATGGTGGCCAGGCCGATATAGGTCCACATGGGATGAAGATACATCAACGGGCTTTGCGGATAGGCCAGGACGCCGGTGCCTTCGCTGACCCAATGCAGGCCCAGCAATGCGATCAGAACACCGCCGATCCGGAGCGCGAGCTTCATATCAATCCCCCAAAAGGCCCAGTCGTTTTCCCAACCAGGCGCCTTCCCCAATCGATACGTGTTGATGCCGTCACCCTAGCATGGCCCGTGGCCGATGCTTGCGGGCCAGTCATGTAATAATTCCGTTATGTTTTGGCAATGTTTCCGGGGGTCAGTTGGTCCAGGCGTGGAGATCGGCGATGCGCTGGTGATAGGCGCGGATGAGGCAGGCGGGACTGGCGCAGGCGTCGCGCTGGCTGAGCCAGAGGCTTTGTTCTTCGTTGACGGCATCGGGCGCGGTGGCTTTGGCGCGGGCGCGGCGCAGCAACGCTTCCTCGGCCACATCCAGTTTCGCCAGCTCGTCGCTGGCGCAGATCATCAGCTTCACTTTGGATTTCGCGGTGGCGCAATCGAAGCTGGGCTTTGGCGCGTCCGGCGCGGCGAAAGCGGGCG
>JAFECO010000263.1 GCA_018242085.1 Pseudomonadota bacterium | reverse complement strand
GTTCTTCGTGGGATCCTCCGTGCCGCTATTGTCTTCCCTGGGGGCGGCACTCCTTGTGTTTGTGTGCAGCTTTGCCCTGTATTCCTTCGGCATCGTGGGGGCGGGGGATTCGAAGCTGGCAACAGCGGTGGCCTTGTTTGCCGGTTTTCCCCATCTGCCGGAATTCATTCTCTATATGAGCCTGACCGGCGGATTGATCGTCCTTTGTATGCTGTTGGCCGATCCGGCAAGAATCTTTGTCATGATGCAAATGCGCGGGCGCGGTTTCCTGGAAAGGGGTGTACCATATGGCGTTGCCATTGCCGCCGCCGGCATGATGCTCATGCTCACGCCGGCCATACAGAAATTGACCTGACGGCGAAGCGGCTCACCTGGGGCAAGCCGAGTAACCCGGAAGCAGGCGGCATTGGTTCCTTGGGACTATGAAGGAGTATCCCATGGCAAAACTGATTGTCGGGATTCTTATCGGTCTGGTTCTGGGACTGTATCTGGACCATTCGTCGGCCGGCGGCGGATCGTCGATCCTTGCGCAGCTCGAGACCATTCTCAAAAATCTGTTTCAGTTTTGACCACAGTAACGCCATCGCCTGGTCAGGCGCCGATTGCTCCTCTTTTGCCTCTCGGTTGAGCGACCCTTTGCCCCGGTGTGCCGCAACACGGCAAATGGTAAATCCGCCATCCGGGACAAGACACAAGGGCAATCGTGATGACCGACATCGGCAAAGGCAGTTTGGATCAAGGCGAAGCCACGCGGCCTGGCGTATCGCGCCGGGGCGCGCTTTCGGCCACCGGCTTGCTGCTGGCGGGAAGCGCGACCGCATCGGCGATGAATGCTTCACCGGCGAATGCCGCCGCAAATGCCGTCAAGGATTTCGGTGCTGTTGCCTTGCTCGATGAGCGTATTGCGAATCTGACGGTCGGCGGCAAACCCGCGTTGGGCATTGAAACCGATATCGGTGTGATCCATGCGGCGGCCACGGCGAGGAATCTCGGCCTGCCCTGTCCGGCCGACATGGACGATCTTCTCCAAAATGGCCGCGGCCGGGAATTGCTGGCGCTCGTCAAAGCCGTCAAAGACAGGCCCAAAGCCGCGAAGATCATTGCCGCCGGAGATCTTCAATTTGCGCCTCTGGTGACGCGGCCGGAGAAAATTGTCTGTGTCGGCTTCAATTATCGCGAGCATGCCGAAGAAACCAATACGCCGGTTCCGAAGGCTCCGCCGCTGTTCGCGAAATACAATAATGCTTTGAATCATCACAATGGGCGGATCAAATTGCCCACGGAAGTGGACAGCTGGTTCGACTATGAAACCGAGCTGGTGATCGTTTTCGCGAAAGCCTGCAAGAATGTCAGCGAGGCCGATGCGCTGAATTACGTTGCGGGCTATGCGACCGGAAACGACTTCAGCGCGCGCGGCTTGCAGAATATCACGTCGCAATTCACCGCCGGCAAGACCGCTGACGGTTTCGCCCCGATTGGGCCATGGCTGGCGTCGCCAAAGCGGGTCCCCGATCCGAACAAGCTGAAGATTAAGACGTTGGTGAATGGCGAGGTCCGCCAGGACTGGACCACCGAGGACATGATCTACAATTGCCGGCACCTGATCAGCTATGCCTCGCGCTGCATGACGCTGAAGCCGGGCGATGTGATGTATACCGGCACGCCGCAAGGGGTGATCTGGGGCCAGAAGACACCGCCCGACCAGCGGCGCTGGCTGCGGGCCGGGGACGTGGTGACGTCATCGCTCGAAGGGCTGGGCGAACTCACCGTGACCCTCGATTGAGAGCGCCGGTTGCCCGGGCGGCGACGGGCGCGGTCCCGGCCGCTTGGCAGTCCTTTGCCTGTCGGGTAATGATTCTTGGCATTTTTTCATAAGCGGCTTTGCCGCCGCTTTCCTCCGGAGAACGACATGAAAGCTGTCTTCGCCAAATCCATTCTCGTCGCCGCCCTCGGTCTTTGCGCTTTGCCGTCGCTTGGGTTCGCCGCGCCGGCCAAGCATTTCCCGGCCGGGAGCAATACGCCGGGGGGCGCCGGACCGGCCTTTTCCGCCGCCGTGCAGTCGGGCAATAGACTTTATGTGTCGGGCACCACGGATGGCACCGACCCGGACACCGGCAAGCCGCCGGTGGATGCGGCGACGGGGGCCAAGGTCGTGCTGAACAACGTCAAAAAGACGCTGGAAGCGGCCGGCTATACGATGGACGATCTGGTGTGGGTGCAGATATTCGCATCCGATCTGAAGGATTATGCCGCCTTCAACACCGTGTACCGCACCTATTTCAAAGGCCCGCTGCCTGCCCGCGCTTTCATCGGCGCCGGCAGCTTGCTGGGTGGGGCGCATTTCGAAGTGATGGGCATCGCGGAAAAGCAGACGGCGCGATGACCGACCATTGACCGCGGCCGCCCGCCCATGAAAACTGCGGGGAAGGGGCGGCTTGGGCCGCGGCAAGCATCTGGCCGGGGCGGCCTTGGGAAGCATTCGGTCGATGCGTGAGACGCGCACCATCATGGGCATGCCGATAAGTCTGGCTGTGTCGGACGAGGGCGTTCGTGCGCGGCATCTGGAAGCGGTGTTCGCGGAATTCGTCGCCATCGATGCGCAATTCAGCCCTTTCAAGGACGATAGCGAAGTTTCCCGCTTCAATCGCCGCGAGATCACCGAAGGGGATTTCACGCCGCGAATGCGGGAGATCGTCGCGCTGTGCGAGAAGGCCCAGCGGGAGACTGCCGGTTATTTCGACATCAATCGCCCCGACGGAACGATCGATCCTTGCGGCATGGTCAAGGGATGGGCGATCCGGAACGCGGCCCGGCAGCTCGATAATATGGGTTTCCGCAATTACTGCGTGGAGGCGGGCGGCGATATTCAATGCCGTGGTTTTAATGACAAGGGAGAAGAGTGGACCGTTGGCATCCGCAACCCCTTCTCCCGCGACGAGATTGTCAAAGTGATCCAGCCCAGGGGGCAGGGCGTCGCCACATCGGGCAATTATATCCGCGGCGACCATATTTATAACCCGCATACGGGCCGGTACGGATCGGACGATATCGTCAGCCTTACCGTCATCGGTCCGGATGTACTGGAAGCCGACCGGTATGCAACGGCCGCATTCGCCATGGGACGCCGGGGCATCCATTTCATCGAATCCATGCCGGGTCTGGAAGGCTATGAGATCGACCTCGCCGGCACGGCGCGCATGACCGGCGGATTGAAGAATTACCTGCCATGCTGAAGCTTGTGGGAAAACGGGAAAGTCTTGCCGGGAAGCTGCTCCTGTCCTCCGCGCTGGTGGCTGTGTCGCTGGCCTATGGCTGGTGGCAATGGACGGACACAGAAAAGCTGAAAGTGGCCATGGCGCCG
>JAFECO010000262.1 GCA_018242085.1 Pseudomonadota bacterium | reverse complement strand
GCTCAGTGACCGCCGTCCTTGATCTCGGCCCGGTTGGCGACCCAGTCCATGGCGGCGAAGAGAAGGCCTGAGCCCACAAAGGTCAAATGCAGCAGCACCAGCCAGCGGATGCGCGCCTCGTCCAGCGGGGCGTCCGGTTCGGTCAAGGTCATGAAGGCGCGCAGCAACGAGATCGCCGAGATCGCCACGATGGAGCCGATCAGCTTCATCTTGAGGCCGGAGAAATCCAGCGTGCCCATCCAGTTGGGCCGGTCTTCATGATTGTCGGTCTGAATCTTGGAAACGAAATTCTCGTAACCGGAAAAGATCACGATCACCACCAGATTGCCCGCCAGCGACAGATCGATCAGCGACAGCACGGTGAGGATCACATGCTCCGGATCGGTGTGGAGAAGATCGGGCAAGGCATGCAGCAACTCTTCGACAAAGGCCGCCAGCAGCATCACCAGCGCCACCACCATGCCGATATAAAAGGGCGCCATCAGCCAGCGGGAGCGGAACAGCAGCATTTCCAGGCCCCGTTCCAGCGCTTTGCGTTCGTGCATATCCTTCTCCCGATACCGGCGCCCTATCCATAAAGCACCCGCGAACACCGGCAAAGCCCCGCCGGACTTGACGCCGGGGGGCGATAAATCGGTTATTGTGACAAAGCGTCGACGGGGAAAAATCATGCGCACTCACATGCCGCGGCGAGCCATGTCACGGCGAGAATGCCTGGCGGTGACGGCCGCCGCCGGCCTGAACGCGGCGCTTGCCGGGCCTGGTTTCGCCCAAGGCATCGACCGCACCACGCCCACAGAGCGGGACCGCGAATGGATGGCGGCGACCAAAAAATATGCCCCCGAACGAACCCGCTGGCTGACGGAAGTGAACAAGGGCAGGACGGACGGCCCGTTCCGGCCCGACTGGGCGTCGCTGCAGACCTATAAAACGCCCGCCTGGTATGGCGACGCCAAATTCGGGATCTTCATTCACTGGGGGCTTTATTCCCTGCCCGCCTTCGGCAGCGAATGGTATTCGCGCAATATGTATATCGAGGGCAGCCCCGAATATGCCCACCATATTCAAACCTATGGGCCGCACACCAAGTTCGGCTACAAGGATTTCATTCCGAAATTCACGGCCGAACATTTCGATCCGGACGCCTGGATGACCTTGTTCCGCGACGCGGGCGCCCGCTATGTGGTGCCGGTGGCCGAGCATCATGACGGCTTTTCGATGTACGACACCCGCCTCTCCGACTACAGCACGGTGAAGATGGGGCCCAGGCGCGACATTGTCGGCGCGGTGAAGGCGGCGGCGCGAAAACACGATCTGCATTTCTGCCTCTCCTCGCACCGGGCGGAGCATGACTGGTTCTTCGAGGGCGGGCGGAAATTCCCTTCCGACGTCTCCGATCCCGCCCATGCGGGGCTTTACGGTCCCGCGCAGACCCGCATCGTCGGTCCCAACAGCGACGATTTGTTCAGCGACTACACCTATGTCTCGCAATTCTGGCTGGAAGACTGGCTGGCGCGCCAGGCCGAACTGGTGGCGCGCTACGAACCCGAACTGGTCTATTTCGACTGGTGGATCGGCCAGCCTTCGTTCCGCAACACGCTGCCGTCCTTCCTGGCTTATTATTACAATAAAGCGGCACGGGGACACGGATCGGCCATCGTCAATTACAAGCTGGGCGAATTCGCCGACGGCGCGGGCGTGCTGGACATCGAGCGGGGCCAGGCGCCCGGCATCCGTCCCGATGTCTGGCAGACCTGCACCTCGATCAGCGACAAAAGCTGGGGCTATATCGAGAACGACACCTACAAAAGCGTCGACCAGATCGTGCATCTTCTGGCCGATGTCGTGTCCAAGAATGGCAATCTGCTGCTGAATGTCGGCCCCCATGGCGATGGCCGGATTCCAGACGCGGCCCGTGACACTTTGCTGGCGGTGGGCGGCTGGCTGAAGGTCAATGGCGAAGCCATCCATGGCACCCGGCCTTGGGAGAAATTCGGCGAAGGCCCCACCGAAAACGCCAACGGATCCTTCGCGGAAAGCAAAGCCAAACCCTATACGGCGCGAGATTTCCGCTTCACCACCAAGGGCGGGGTGCTCTATGCCATCCAGCTGGCCCAGCCGGAAAATGGGCGGGCGCTGATCACCTCGATCCGGCCGGACCGGGCGGTCAAGCAGGTTCGCCTGCTCGGCACCGACGGGCCCCTGACATTCCAGCAGACGGATGCGGGCCTTGCCCTGACCTTGCCGGAGCGCCGGGCCAGCCAGCCGGCAAGCGTTTATCGCATTGAAATCTGACCGAAGGAGGCGTCTGGTATCCCAAGCGATAACGAATCCGGGGGGAGATCATGGCGTTGAAAGTCGTTGGCTCAGGCTTGGGCCGCACCGGCACCAAATCGATGCAGACCGCGTTGAACATGCTGGGGCTGGGCCCCTGCCATCACATGGTCGAAGTCTTCGCCCATCCCGAAAGCCGCTTTCTCTGGATCGATGCCGCTAAGGGCAAGCCCGACTGGGATGCGATTTTCGCCAATTACCAATCCGTGGTGGATTATCCCGGCGCCCATCACTGGCGCGCCATCGCCGCCCATTATCCGGACGCCAAAGTGCTTCACACGGTGCGCGATCCCGACCAATGGTTTGAATCGACCCAGGCCACCATCTTCGCGCCCGACGGACCGACCACCAAACCCGGTCCTTTCGCGGACTTCTTCGCCACTCTGTTGAAAAATTTCGGCAACCACCTCCACGACCGCGCATTCATGACCGACTATTTCCGCCGCCACACCGAAGAGGTGATCCGCACCGTACCGGCGGAACGCTTGCTGGTTTACACGGTGGGCGATGGCTGGGAGCCTTTGTGCAAATTCCTGGGCCTGCCGGTGCCTGCCGCGCTTTTCCCGTCGGAAAATTCCCGCGCCGATTTCATCGCCAATCTCAAGGACGCGCCTCAGCGGGCGCATTGAGACCGGATCAATCGATCTTGCGGGAGAAATAGCGGACGGTCTTTCCCGCCCGCGGCAGGACCGCCTGGCCGACCTGCTCGAATCCCAGCGCGGCATGAAACGCGTCCGAAGCGGGATTCGGCGGGTCCAGATTGATCTCGCAGACCACCCGGGAATGCTTGAGGGACGCGGCGCGGCGGAACAGCGCCATGTACAGCGCCCGCGCCAACCCGCGCCCGCGCATCGCGGGCGACACCACCACCCGGTCTATGTAGATGAACCGTGCGAAACGGTCGCGAAACCATTCAAAGTTCGGATTCTCATAGGCCGCATCCTGGTCGAACGCCAAAAGCAGCGCGTCCGCCTCGCCCACGCGGCACGCCATCGCCGCTTCGCGCACCAGATGGGCGGCCTTTTCCGGGCAGAGGTAAGACA
>JAFECO010000261.1 GCA_018242085.1 Pseudomonadota bacterium | reverse complement strand
GACGAGATCGCCGCCATGACCTCGCGCCCGGATCATGTCCTGGGCCTGCATTTCTTCTCGCCCGCGCCGGTGATGAAGCTTCTGGAAATCGTGCGCGGCGCCAAAACCGCCGATACGGTCCTGGCCACGGCGATGAAACTGGCCAAGGCCGTGGGCAAGGTGGGCGTCTTAGCGGGAAACGCCCATGGCTTCATCGGCAACCGGATTTTGTCCCAGCGGCAAAGCGCGGCCAATCAGCTGGTGCTGGAAGGCGCCTCGCCCTATGCGGTCGACAAGGTGCTGACCGGCTTCGGCTTTCCCATGGGTCCCTTCGCCATGGCCGATCTGGCGGGGCTGGACCTGGGCTGGAACGCGGCCACCTCGCGCGGCGAAACGCTCCGGGAGGTTTTTTGCGAAGCGGGGCGGCGCGGCCAGAAGACCAAAGCGGGCTTCTATGACTATGACGATGCGCGGAAATCGTCGCCGTCACCTGCCGCCGAAAAACTGATCGAAGACTTCCGCGTCAAAAAGAATGTCGCGCCCCGCGCCATCGGCGAGGACGAAATCCGCGAGCGCCTGCTTCTGCCCATGATCAACGAAGGCGCCAAGATATTGATGGAGGGCAAGGCCAGCCGCGCCTCCGACATCGATATCGTCTGGCTTAATGGCTATGGCTGGCCCGCCTATCGGGGCGGCCCCATGTTCTATGCCGACAGCATTGGCCTCGATGCAGTGATCGCGGGCCTCAAGAAGTACGGGCTCACGCCCGCGCCGCTGCTGGAACAGCTTGCGGCCAAGGGGCAGCGCATATCCGATTTCGCCTGAGGCGATTTCAAGCCCGCGCCGCTACCGCTTCGATTTCCAGCAGGAATTCAGGCCGGGGCAGCGCGGCCACCACCAGCATCATGGAGGCGGGGCGCGCGTCGCCCAGCATCCGGGCCCGCACTTTGGCATAGGCGGGGATGTCTTCCGCGCGGGTCAGATATTGGGTGATCTTGACCAGGTCGCCCACCGCCATGCCGGCACGGTCCAGCATGGTGAGGATATGGCCCCAGGCCAACTCCGCCTGGGCGGTGATGTCGCCCGGCAATTCGCCCGCCGCATCCATGCCCGGCGTGCCCGAGGTGAAGAGCCAGCGCTGATTCGGCGACGCTTCGATACAATCGCTGTAGGTGCCGATCCGGGCGGCCACGCCGATGTCGTGAATTTTGTGCGTCATGCGCCTCTTCCTTGTGGAAGTTGCAGTCAAAAACGTCCTTCCCATGCTGGCAAGCGGAGAAACTGTCAGTTCGCGCATTCGACCATGGGGTCTTTGCGCCGGAACCCGGAATGACTTAAAATCCCAGGCGGGAGAAGGCGTTATAACCAACCATATATCACGCCCCCGGCCCCAAACAATCTAGCGGAGTGAATGCGATGGTCACGCTTCAGATCAACGGTCAGGCTCACACGATCGACGCACCGGACGATATGCCGTTGCTCTGGGCGCTGCGCGATATCGTCGGGCTTACCGGCACCAAGTTCGGCTGCGGCATCGCCCAATGCGGCGCCTGCACCGTGCATGTGGACGGCAAGGCGGTGCGCTCCTGCATGCTGCCGGTCGGCGCCATCGGCAACCGGGCCATCACCACCATCGAAGCTGTCGGCGACACGCCCAATGGCGCCAAGATCCAGAAGGCCTGGCTCGACATCGAAGTCGTGCAATGCGGCTATTGCCAGTCCGGCCAGATCATGTCCGCGACTGCCCTGCTCAACCGCACGCCCAATCCGGACGATTCGGATATCGATGCCGCGATGGCGGGCAATATCTGCCGCTGCGGCACTTATGTGCGCATCCGTCAGGCGATCAAGAACGCCGCCAAATCGGCCTAAGGGATTTTTCGATGTCGATGTCTTCGAAATCCGGCACGGCCGGACTGTCGCGGCGCAAGTTCCTGCAAGTGGGCACCGCCGCGGGCGGCGGCCTGATGCTGGGCTTCCAGGTGGGCGGGGCTTTGGCCCAGGCGCCCGCGCCCAAGAAATATGTCCTCAATCCCAATGCCTTTATCGCCATCGCGCGTGACGGCAAGGTGAGTTTCCAGATTCCGCAGGAAGAGATGGGCCAGGGCGTTTACACCTCGCTCTCCCAGCTTCTGGCCGACGAGCTGGATGTGGATCTGGCCAATGTGACGCCGCTTCCCGCGCCGCCCAGCGACGCGCTCTATGCGAGCCCGAAGGGTCGCCGCCAATCGACTGGCGGCTCCACGTCGATCCGCGGCTTCTACACCGCCTTGCGCCAGGTGGGCGCTTCGGGCCGCGCCATGATGGTTCAGGCTGCCGCCCAGCAATGGGGCGTCAGCGCCGCCTCCCTGCGCACCGAAAATGGCCAGGTGATCGACGACGCCCATGGCGGACGCAAGCTGTCCTATGGCGAGTTGGCGCCGCGCGCGGCGAAACTGCCCGCGCCGCAAGAGGTGAAGCTCAAGGCCGACAAGGACCTCAAATATATCGGCAAGTCGGTCAAGCGCCTCGACACGCCGGACAAGGTCAATGGCAAGGCCCAATATGGCATCGATGTGCGCATGGATGGCCTGAAGGTCGCCGTGATCGCCGCCTCCCCCGTGGTGGGCGGCAAGATTGCCCGCGTCGATGACAGCAAGATGAAAGCCATGCCCGGCCTGCAGCTGGTGGCGCTGGACGATCTGGTCGCGGTGGTGGGCCCGAATTTCTGGGCCGCCAAGAAGGGCATGGACGCGCTCGCCATCACTTGGAATGGCGGCGAGAATGCCAAGATCAATTCCGACGCCATCTGGCGGGACCTGGAAAAAGGCGGCCAGCAGAAAGGCGCCATCGCCAAGGAAGAAGGCGATGTCGAAAAATCGCTCAAAGGCGACCGCTTCGACGCCGCCTATGAGATGCCCTTCCTGGCGCATGCGCCGATGGAGCCGCAGAACTTCACCGTGCATGTGAAGAAGGATGGCACCTGCGAATTGTGGGGCGGCAGCCAGGTGCAGACCGCGACCGTCAAGGCAGCCTCCGATGCGTTGGGAATCCCGCTCG
Source organism: Pseudomonadota bacterium (assembly GCA_018242085.1). Lineage (GTDB taxonomy): Bacteria > Pseudomonadota > Alphaproteobacteria > Micropepsales > Micropepsaceae > Rhizomicrobium. The sequence goes on along the minus strand of JAFECO010000261.1, from coordinate 370 downwards.
AGAAAGTGACCTTCCACAATTACATGCTGGGCGGCGGCTTCGGCCGGCGCCTGGCCACCGACATGGTGACCAAATCGGTCCGCGTGGCGCAGAAGGTGGACGGCCCGGTGAAAGTGATCTGGACCCGCGAGGAAGACATCCAGCAGGACATGTATCGTCCCGCCTACCGCAACGCCATGTCGGCCAGCCTCACCAAGGACGGCAAGATCGACGGCTGGACGCACCGCATCGCCGGCGGATCGGTGATCGCGGCGATCACCGGCGGCAAGCCGCTCAAGGACGGCATCGATGGCGATGCCGTGGAAGGCGCGGTCAACAATCCCTATGCCATCCCCAATCAGCGCGTCGAATATGTCCAGACCGAGCCGAA
>JAFECO010000260.1 GCA_018242085.1 Pseudomonadota bacterium | reverse complement strand
GTCTGGGGCAGATCGGAAAGCGCGTGGAAGCCCCGCTTCATTTCAGCCTCACGAGAACAGGATGGCGGAGAGCTTGCGCCGCGCGTCCAAGGTGCGCGGATCGGTGGGGCCCATGGCCTCGAACAAAGTGACGATATGCTGGCGGGCCGCGTCGTCGTTCCATTTGCGGTCCCGGCGCACGATCTCCAGCAATTCGGTCAGCGCCCCTTCGCGGTCGCCGCCGGAATCCAGCGCCAGCGCCAGATCGAAGCGGGCCTGATGATCGTTCGCGTCGGACGCCAATTTGGCTTTCAGGACCTCGATCTCGCCGCGCGGGGCCTGACCGGCGCTTTCCAGCAATTTGAGTTCGGCTTCGGCGGCGCGGATCGCTTCATCGGCCGCGCCATCCGGGCGCACCAGCTGCAAAGTGGTCTTGGCGCGCTCGATGTCGCCGCTTTTCAGATAGCAGGTCGCCAGGCCCGCGACGGCTTTGGGATTGCCCGGATCGTCCTGAAGAACATGGCCAAAGGCCTGGGCCGCGGCGCCGATGTCTCCGGCCGCGAAGGCTTCCGCCGCCATGGCCAGGACCTCTTCCGCATGGCCGGGCCCGCCATGGTCATGCCCGCCGCCGGTCAGGCCGGAGACGAAGGCTTTGACCTGGCTTTCGGGCAGGGCGCCCATGAACCCGTCCACCGGCTGGCCGTCCTTGAAGGCGAAGACGGTGGGGATGGATTGGATGCGCAGCTGCTGGGCGATCTCCGGATTCTCGTCGATATTGACCTTCACCATGCGCACGGCGCCGCCCGCATCGGCGACGGCCTTTTCCAGCATGGGGCCCAGCTGCTTGCAGGGGCCGCACCAGGGCGCCCAGAAATCCACGATCACGGGAACCTCGCGGCTGGCTTCCAGCACATCGGCGGCAAAGGTGGCGAGCCCGGAATCCTTGATGTACGGGCTTGCCGCGCCGGATTGGGCCGCGCTCTGCGCCGGTGTGGAGGTGACGGGGCGGCCGCCGGGACCAATCAAAGCCATGCTGTCATCTTTCTCGGTTGAACCCAGAAAGATGGAGACTCAGAGCCCGAAAAGAAAGGGCCAGATTCTTACAATGAGAGACAGAGGCGGCCGGAGCCCGCTCTTCCGCTGCTTAAGGGGTGCACCGGCTTTCTTCCCCGTGAGGCCGATCGGCAAAAGCTTCGGGGGAGCTTTTGCCGGCCGAACGTCCGCGGAGTGGGCAGTACGGCGATCTTTGCGCGAAAGAGACAGATTGGAATTAGGGAACTAACGCCTTTATCCAATTCGGCAGCGCGAACGCGGCCGCATGAATTTCCGGATTGTAATAGTCGCATTTCAGCTTGATGCGCCTATAGGCCGCCTTGGCTTTGCGGATCCCCGCAGCGGTTCCCAGCGGCTTGCCCCCCTTGCTGGCCCATGACAGCGCCATGAAACCGCCGATATAGGTGGGAACCACCGACAGATAGAGGCCCGAACGGGGGAAGAAGCGCGACAGCTCTTCCAGCGCCTCGGTGATCTCCCAGGGCTGATAGAAAGGCACGCCGGTCTGGAAGGTGGCGTAGCCGCCCTTTTTCAAGGCACCTTTGATTCGGTCGTAGAAGGTTTCCCCGAACAGGGCCTTGCCCGGACCGACCGGATCGGGGCGGTCGGCGATGATCAGGTCGAAGCGATTCTTCGATTCCTTGCGGCCCAGATATTCGAACGCGTCCGCCACTTCCAGCTTGAGGCGCTTGTCCTTGAAGGCCTTGGCGTTGATCTCGCCGAAATGCTGCTTGCAGAGCTCGATCACCCGGCCGTCGATATCCACCAGCACCACTTCCTTGACGCCTTTATGCTTCAAGGCTTCGTCCGCGATGGAAAGATCGCCGCCGCCCACGATCATCACCCGTTCCACCTTGCCATGCTCCAGCATCGGCAGATGGGTGAGCATGTCGGCATAGGCGCTCTCGTCGCGGCTGGTGATCTGGACGATGTCGTCCAGGGTCATGACGCGGCCATTGGAGACTGTGTCGAAAATGCGGATGTGCTGATACTGGCTCTTTTCGTCCGCCAGGGTTTTGGTCACGTCCATGGTCTGGGCGTAACCCTTGTGGAGCCGTTCCTTGACGCTTGCGAGCTTGGCCATAACCATTCCTTAAAGCTTGTGGCAATGCGCGCCGTATAGGGCGCGTTTCTGCGCATGTCTATCGCCGCCGCCTTCTGCCGGCGGCTGTCGCAATCGGGCGGCGAGGACACGCCTGTGCAAAAAATTGGCGAGGGGGGAAATTTTTTCTTGCATGGGGGGCCGGTAAGCCCTATTTCCCATTTCGACCCCGCGAGAAAAAAAGCGGGAAAAAGCGGCGCAGGGCTGACCCCCTTCGTCGCTTTCTTCTTTAGGCGCGTCCGGAAGTCCGAAAGGCCAAGGCGCAGGTGTCAACTCTAAGACGGGTAGGTGCTTGAATGGCTCGACTCAATCTGGTGGCGGCGAACAAAGAAGCAAGGGCGCCTCGCGTCCGCGCGACTGCGAGGCCCGTTCCTGTCGTTGTTCCCTCGAATGACGACCAAAAAGATCACTTCATTACCAAGAATGGCCTCTCCTATGCGGGCAGCCATCTCATCATCGACCTTTGGGAAGCCGAAGGCCTGAATGAGCGCGACCGCATCGAAGCGGCGCTGATCGACGCGGTGAAGGAAGCGAAAGCGACCCTTCTCCACATCCACCTGCACACCTTCGAAGAAGGCGGCGGGATCTCCGGCGTGGCGGTGCTGGCGGAAAGCCACATCTCCGTCCACACCTGGCCGGAAAAAGGCTATGCCGCGTTCGACGTGTTCATGTGCGGCGACGCCGAGCCCCGCAAGGCGCTCGATGTCTTCAAGCGCGCTTTCAATCCCGGCCGCGTCGTGGTCGGCGAGCACAAGCGCGGCGTGGTTTAAGCACGCGTCTTAACGCATTAACTTCACGCTGATCGCGTGGAAATTAACCAAGGGCGGAAACATCAGGTTTCCGCCCTTTTTGCATGCGCGTATCCTGCGAATCCCGGAAGAGAACACTTCCACCAAGTTCAGGATAGCGAAGCGTGCGGTACGACGCGGCGATCATCGGCGCAGGCGCGGACGGTTTGACCGCGGCGGCGACGCTTGCCAAGGCGGGACTGAAAGTGGTGGTGCTGGAGCGGGCCGCGCGGGCCGGGGGCCGGCTCGCGACCGTGGAATTTCATCCCGGCTATTTTGCTTCGCCTTACGCCGACGCCGTGCCGGAAGTCCCGGCCGCCATCGCCCGCGCGCTCGGCCTCGATCTGAGGCCGGTCCGAGCGTTGCCGGATGGCCTCAAAGTCACACGCGACGCGGCACTGGCCAGGGCCTTTGCCGACGCCATGGAAGCGCCCGCCGCCGGCGCCTTGGCCAGATGGCTGGCGCCGCCGTCCCAACCCTGGCCGGGCGAGGACCTG
>JAFECO010000025.1 GCA_018242085.1 Pseudomonadota bacterium | reverse complement strand
CGCCAGTCATTCCATTCGGCGGGACCGGTGCCCGGCCAGAAGCGGCGATAGAAAGCGCGGCTGGCCTGGCCAATGGGAAAGCGCAACTCCGCTTTCGGCCCCGGCAGATTGAGTTTGGCGATAGGGGCACGCTGGGCGTCGTCGGGACTCTTCCGGAAGGAGCGCGTGGCCGTTTTGAGAGCGCGGCCCCGCGCCATTTCAAGACCCATCTGGCGTCTCATGTCGCGCGCGCGGGCGGCGATCCCCGTGTTCCTTTCCGCACGACGCCCCCAATGGCAGCCATGGCCGGATAGAACGACCCTTGCGATATTTAAGCAGTGAGCGGCGTTGTCAAGTGGAGCGCGCGGTCCCGGCCCCATGATGATCGATCATGGGACACCTGTCGCGCCATGCGCGGGCGGTGCGTCGAAGGTCAGCTTGCGCATCCGGTAGATGGTGACATGGACCTTCTTGCCGCGCGAATAGTTGAAGCCACTCAGTTCATCCACAGGCACGGCATCGGATTGCAGTTCGGCAAGATGGGCCAGGAACGCGGGCCGCTCGAAATCGTCCACCAGCGCCAGCCCGCCCTGATCGGCGCCCTGCTTCGCCGCGCCCGGACCATCGGTGAGATTGACGTCGGCGCCCAATGCAAAGACCAGGCTGGGCTCTTGAAAGCCCGCGATCGCGGGGGGTGGGTCGTTGGGGTTTTCATGCCGGGCGACTTGCGCCGCCAGTCTTTCGCTCACCCACAATTGCGTCAGGCGCGGGGCGGTCCCCACCGTCAGAGTGGGCACGATGATCGCCAAGGCAACCAGACCGAACGCCATCGCCATCCACCGCGCCCGTCTCAACGCCATGACAAGCGCGACCAGGCCGGCAAGGCCCGCCGCGGCCGCAGGCGCGATCAAACCCATATCCATGCCCGCGCCATAGAGCCTTGGCAGAATCAGCGGCGCCGCCACCAGGCCGGCAAGGCCCAGGAGAAATTGCAGGGAAGAAATATACGGCAGCACGCGCCGCCACAGCGGCAAGGCTTCGTCCTTGGCCGAGGTCAGCCACAGCCCGGCCAGAATCGCCAAGGCCGGATAGGCGGGCAGCACATATTGCGGCAGCTTTGTCGGTACCAGTTCGCACACCAGCCAGAAGCCGCCGGCCCAGGCGAGCAGGAAGCGGATGGCGGGCTCCTTGGACCGCGTGATGGCGAGCCCGATGGCGGGCAGCACGAACAGGATGCCGGGCCAGAAGGCGACCGCCGACAGAAGAAGATTATAGCCGGGCGGCAGGCCATGGCTTTCCTGGCCCGTGACCAGCTTGCCGGCGAAATCGTGACCCAAGGATTGCCGGAAGAAAGAGCCATGGCTTTCCACCCAGATCGCGATCGCCCAGGGCGCGGCGATCGCCAGCACCAAAGGCACGCCCAGATGCGGCTTGGTCCGCATCAGCCAGCGTGGAAGCTCTTTGAGGGGACGCGGAGCGGCAACAGCGGCAATTGCGGCAGCCTCGCCTTCCGCGGGTACGGCCTGTTTGCGCGGGCGCTGATCCCACCAGTCCCAGGCCAGCAAGACCAGGATGGTGGCGATGGCGACGCCCGCCACCACCGGGCCTTTCACAAGGACCGCAATGGCGAAAGAGAACCAGCCCCACAGCACCAGCCGCGTCGGAACGGCGGTATCGTCCCTGGTCGCGCAATAGACCCGCATCAGGACACCCATCACGCCCAGGATGGAGGCCAGGAGCACCGCATCGGTGGTGGCGATGGTGGCTTCCGCCGTCATCAGAACGGTGAAGCCCAGCAGCAGCGCGCCGATCAGCCCCACTTCGGCGCCGAAGACCGATCCGATCCAGACGGTGAGCCAGAGGGCCGCGATCCCGCCCAGAAGCGAGGGCAGCCGGTAGGTCCAGATATGGCTGTGGTCGCCTTCGATATTCTCCACATGCCCCGCCACGGCGGTGGTGGCGGCCTGGGCCCAATAGATGCCCGCCGGCTTTTTGTAGCGGGGCTCATTGCCGAATCGGATATCGACGAAGTTCCCGCTGTCCAGCATCTGGCGCGAGGATTGGGCAAAGCGGCTTTCGTCGCGGTCCAGCGCCGGCAGGGTCAAAATGCCGGGCAGCCATAGCGCCACGCAGAGAATCGCCAGGAGGGGATAGGCCCGGCGCGCCAATAGGCCCAGGATTTTCGCGGCCCAAAGGGCGGATCGCGAAGGCTGGGGCTGGGAGGCGGCGTCGGTCATGAACTGGTTTGCCCTGTTTCTTGGACCCGCCGGGGCCTGTATAAGGCGCGCCACGTCGGGGGCCGCCTTGCTCCCTGTTTAGCGAAACCCTGGGTCTTTGGGAAATACGCCCCTTGCGATTGGCCATGATCGATGGCCGGGAATAATGGTTCAAGTATGACGGTTTCAGTGGTGGTGCCGGTCAAGGACGAAGCGGGCAATGTCGCCGCGCTGGCGCGCGAAATCGCGGCCGCGCTGGCGCATGAGCCGGACCATGAGATCATTTTCGTCGATGACGGCTCGACCGACGGCACCACCCAGATCCTCACGGGTTTGAAGGATGAGATCGCCGGTTTTCGCCCCCTGCGCCATCACCGCAACCTGGGCCAGAGCCGGGGCATCGATACCGGCGTCAAGGCCGCCAAGGGCGAGATCATCGTCACCCTGGACGGCGACGGACAGAATGATCCGGCCGACATCCCAACCTTGCTGGCCAAGCTTCGGGCCAATCCGGCGCTGGGCATGGTGTCGGGCGTGCGGGTCAAGCGGCAGGACACGGCCAGCCGCCGCATCGCCTCGAAACTGGGCAACCGATTCCGCAACGCCATGCTGGGCGACGGCGCCACCGACACCGGTTGCGGCATCAAGGCCTTTTATCGCGCCGCGTTCCTGGAGCTTCCCTATTTCGACCATATGCACCGCTATCTGATCGCGCTGGTGCAGCGCCATGGCTGGAAGGTCGATTACGCGCCGGTCAATCACCGCCCCCGGCTGGCCGGCCGCTCGAAATACACCAATCTGGGCCGCACCCTTGTCAGCATCCATGACATGCTGGGCGTGCGCTGGCTGCAGCGCCGCCATGGCGGCGCGACCCGAATCGAGGAGCTGTAAATGGATTTCGGTTTCATGGCGCATTGGTACGCCATGGCGATGGAGCATCCTTACGACGTGCTGTGGAACCTGATCGGTTTCGGCGGCCAGATGATCTTCGGCGTGCGCATGCTGATCCAATGGCTGAAGAGCGAGCAGGAAGGCCATAGCGTGATCCCGATCTCCTTCTGGTATTGCAGCCTGGTGGGAGGGCTGTTCAGCTTTTCCTATGTCATCCATCAGGAAGCCTGGGCGCTGGTGATCGGCCAGGGCCTGCCGCTTCCGATCTATGCCCGCAACATCTGGATGATCTATCGCGACCGCTGGCGCACAGCGGCCTGATACCATCCTGTTTTTCCGAGACGGTTTCGGCGGCAAACGGATTAACCAAAAATCCATCCCGCGCCACGCCAGGCGCCGGATTAACCGTCAAGCATTTCTGTTCTGGTATAAGAACCGGCAAAGGGACGGGACGTGCGGCGGGAAACTTCCATCTATTTGAATGCGGTGCGCTTTTTCGCGGCACTGGTGGTGTTTCTGGGCCATACGTCCGGGCGCCGCTTCACCGACGGATTCCTGTGGGCGTTCGGCGAATATATGGACGTGGCGGTCATCATCTTCTTCGTGCTGTCCGGCTATGTGATCGCCTATGTGACGGACAATCGCGAACGCACGCTGGGCGATTACTCCATCAACCGCGTCGCCCGCATTCTGTCGGTGGCGATCCCGGCGCTGATCGTGACCTTCGTGCTGGACACGATCGGACGCACACTGCATCCCGAAGCCTATACCGCAGCCTGGGGTTTCTCGTCCGACCGGATATGGCTGCAATATCTGGCGGGCGCCACCTTCACCAATGAATTGTGGCGCAACCACATCAATGTGGGCTCGATGCTGCCCTATTGGTCGCTGGGATATGAAGTCTGGTATTATGCCATCTTCGCGGCCTTCTGGTTTCCCAAAAGCAAGATCCGCTATCCCCTGACCGCGCTTCTGTGCCTGATCGCGGGCCCGAAAATCCTGTCCCTGTTTCCCATCTGGATCGGCGGCTTTGCGGTCTATTATGCTGGCAAGCGCTGGACGCTTCCCCGAGGCGCGGCGATCGGTCTTTTCGCGCTCACCACAGCCGTGCCTGTCACCCTCTTCACGCTCACGGTGCTGGGCATCTTCCAGACGCACGCGACGTTCGGCGAGCGCTATTCGACCGCGCTGGTGTTCACGCTGAATATCCTTGCAGCGCAGGCCATCGCGGTTCATTCCCGCCGCGTGCTGGACCTCATTGAGAAACCGATCGGCTGGCTGGCGGGGATGACCTTCTCGCTCTATCTCTTCCATCTGCCGGTGGCGCAATTCCTCAGCACCCTGATCTCCTGGGCGCCGGGCGACATCCGCATGCGCCTGACCATCATGATCGGCACCTTGGTCATCGTGGCCATCCTGGCCGCGCTCACCGAGCGGCGAAAAAATGCCTGGCGCGACGGCATCGCCAGACTGTCGGGCCGGATCGGCCTCGTCCTTCGCCCCACCGCGCCCTGACGGCGGGCGACTCAGCGGGGCTTCTTGCGGACGGTTTTTTTGCGCGCCGGGGCGGCCGGCTTTTTGCGGGCCGCCGGCTTGGGAGATCTGCGGGCGGGCTTTTTCGCAGGCGTGGACTCTGCCCCCTTGCGGAGAAATTCGGCCAACACCACCGCATGATTATTGACGCGGTCATGGGCGCCATAGAGCAAGGTCACTTTGCGCCGCTTGAGTTCGGCGCGGAACGCGGCGACGGCCGGATTTTTCGACAGCTCGCCCAGATAATGATGCCGGAATTCGGCGAAACGTTCCGGCTGGTGGTTGAACTCCTTGCGCAGGTCCGGGCTGGGCGCCAGGTCCTTGGCCCACAAATCCAGGGCCGCCGCTTCCTTGGTCAGCCCTCGCGGCCAGAGCCGGTCCACCAGCACACGATAGCCGTCGCCGGTGGCGGGCGGGTCGTAAACGCGTTTGATGGCAATGACGGCCATGGCTGATGCCCCAAAAGGGTTCCGGCGCCATCCTAATCCGCAAACGCCATGGGACGCCAAGGCTCCTATGCCCAGGAAAACCCTCTTAAATTTCCAGACCGCTTGCGGGGAACGCCCCTTCAGTATATCTCGCGGGGCTCAAGGACAGGTGGCCGAGTGGTTGAAGGCGCACGCCTGGAAAGTGTGTAACGGTGAAAGCCGTTCGAGGGTTCGAATCCCTCTCTGTCCGCCAAAACCAACATCGACGCTCAAGCCCGATGCCGTGCGCATCGCGAATAAGGACTGAGCAAACCATTACCGATTTTCGGCTCCGACCATCCGCCGCCCTGGGACGTGGCGGGCGTCAATTATCCAATAGGGCATGTCACGTCGGATTCTAGACTCGATCAAGAATCCACCAAAGGACCATCATGTTGATACGCGCCGAACGTCCGGCCGACATTGATGCGATCAACGATCTGACCATGCGGGCTTTCGCGGGCATGCCGTATAGCGAGGGCACGGAGGCGCCGATCGTCCGCCTGTTGCGGCAGTCCGGCGACCTCGCCTTGTCGCTGGTCGCGGAGGAGGACGGGCGCGTCATCGGCCATGTCGCCTTCTCCAGGATCCGCATCGGCGGCGCCTCCGCAAACTGGTTCGGCCTCGGTCCCATTTCCGTCGAGCCGGGGCGGCAACGGTCGGGCATCGGCAAAACGCTGATCAAAAGCGGCCTGGAAATCCTCAAAACCCAAGGCGCCGCGGGCGTGGCGCTGATCGGCGATCCCAATGTCTATCGCTCTTCGGGCTTTCTCAGCGACGGGCGGCTCTCATATAAGGGCCTGGAAACCCGCTATGTGCAGCGTGTCCTGTTTTCCGGCCCCGCGCCGGAAGGCGAACTTCATTTCGCCGATGCATTCGATCGGGCAACAAGGCCGGAGTGAAAGGCCGGCGCAGGAATGCCGGACGCTCGCAAGCCGAATGCCCGCTTTGCGCAAATCGGGAGCGATCCATCACCATGCGCTATTGAACAAAGCCTCCGGCGCCGAAATAAACTTAACCGGCATACGGGGCTTTTGGACGATGCGGCGGGATGACGGCAATCTGTTTCAGGGCGTGGCCGCGGGCGTGTTGGCCGGCGCGTTGTGGGGGCTGGTTTTCATCGCACCCCGCCTGACGCCGGATTTCACCCCGGTACAAATTTCGTTGGCGCGTTATCTGGCCTATGGCCTGCTGGCATTGCCGCTGCTGGCGCCAGGGTGGCGCGCGCGGCTGGGAGGAAAGCTTGCCCGCGCCGACTGGATGGCGCTGGTCTGGCTGGGGCTGACGGGCAATGTGATTTATTACATCTGCCTGGCCGTCGCGGTGAATTTGGCGGGGCCGGCGCCGACCTCCCTCATCATCGGCCTGTTGCCGGTCGTGATTACCTTGGTCGGCACGCGTGAAGCGGGCGCGGTGCCTCTGAAACGCCTGCTGCAGCCATTGCTTCTGGTCATGGCGGGCGTGGCGCTGATTTCGGCAAACGCGCTGGTGCTGGCGCCGCAAGATTGGTGGCGGCAGGCGCTGGGGCTCCTGTCCGCGATGGGCGCGCTCGGCTGCTGGACGATCTATGCGGTGTTGAATGCGCGCTGCGTGGCGCGGCTCGAACACATCTCCGCCCAGGACTGGTCGCTGCTGCTGGGCATCGTGACGGCCGCGGAATGCGCGGTGTTTGCAATGCCGGCCTTTCTTCTGTCGCCCGTGCCGGCCGGCGGCGGCGCCTGGCTCACTTTTCTCGGCGTCAGTTTCGGCATCGCGCTCCTGGCGTCGGTGATCGGCAATTCGCTGTGGAATTTCGCCAGCCGCCGCCTGCCACTGACCATGACGGGCCAGCTGGTGGTGTTCGAAACGCTTTTCGCGCTGGTCTACAGCTTCGGATGGGAAGGGCGCTGGCCGACCTTGTTGGAACTTCTCGCCATTGCTGCTTTATTGGGCGGGGTCTGGTGGTGCGTTTCCAGGCATCGGGTCGATCATCCGGCACATGATTGAGCTTCTTTTCACCGGGCCATACGGTCCCAATAAAAGTGCCGGCCACCAGGGAGAGTTTGCGTGATCACCGCCATCGTTCAATTCCAATTGCCCGCCGATGTGGATTCGGCAAAAGCCGCGGAGCTGTTTGCCGGCTCGGCGCCGAAATACCGGGCGCTGCCGGGCCTATTGCGCAAATATTACATCTATGACGAAGACACCCATATTGGCGGCGGCTGCTATCTGTGGGAAAGCCGCGCGGCCGCGGAAAATTTCTACAATGCCGAATGGCGCAAATTCATCACCGACCGCTATGGCAGCGCGCCCAAACTCTCCTATTTCGAGACCCCGGTGATCGTCGATAATGTGACGGGCGAAACCCGGCGTCACGCATGACCTAGGATCGGCGGCGGCCGCGTCGTGGACCGCCCGGCACTATAGATAATGCACCGCGCCCTTGGGTGGGGCGGGCTGCAGCAGCCGTTCCAGCTTTTGCAGGAACATTTTCCCGTCGAAAGGCTTGGTCAGATAGTCGCGCGCGCCAAGGTCGATCGCCTGTTTTACATCCTGGGCGGCGTGGCGCGCGGTCAGCATCAAGGTGGGGATGGTCCAGCCATTATGCTGGATGGCGTGCAGGATTTCGAATCCGTCCATCGCCGGCAACCCTATGTCCAGGATCATCGCGTCGGGCATGCGCTGGTTGATGGCGTGGAGCGCTTCCAAGCCGTTCCTCACCGCGATGGCATGGTGTCCCGCCAGGTCCACGCGCAGCGCGATCAGTTCGCGGATGGGGTCTTCGTCCTCGACCACCAGGATGCGGCGGACGCGCTCACGCGACATCGCGGCCCGCCCCTTCGGACAGGGCGCCCGCGCGGCCACATTTGTCGCGCACGCAGCGGCGCAGCGTCTCCACGCTCAAAGGCTTGGCGATGGTGGCGTCGAAGCCGGCTTGGATCAGGCTTTCCAGATTGGCCTCGTCATTTTCGGCGGTGAAGGCAATCAGGGGTGGCGCGCTTGCGCCCAATGCCTTGCGAATCTCGCCCATTGCCTCCACCCCGCCCATCTCCGGCATGCGGATGTCGAGCAGGATGAGATCGAAGGATTTCTCCTGCACCAGTTTCACCGCCTCGCGGCCATCATGAACCACCGTCACCTCGGCCTGATCGGCCAGCGCCATTTTCACCAGGGTGAGATTGACGTCGTGATCGTCGGCCACCAGCAGGCTGGGGCGTTCGCTGCCTTGCGCGCCATTCGGCTTGGGCGTGGGCACGGCGCGCGCCATCACTGTCGGTATCTCGATCCAGAAAGTGGCGCCCTCACCCGGCGCCGAAACCACGCCCACCTCGCCCTTCATGGCGATGGCAATGCCCTTGCAGATGGCAAGCCCCAGTCCCGTGCCCCCATGTTGTTTGCCGGCCGAGGAATCGAGCTGAGAGAAGCGGTGGAACAGTTTTTCCTGCTGGTCGGGGGCGATACCGGGGCCCGTGTCGCGCACGGCAAAGCGCAACCGCGCCGTGCCATCATCCTGTTCGATCAGCGATACCGAAAGCTCCACCGCGCCCCGGTCGGTGAACTTGACCGCGTTGCCGACATAATTGATCAGCACCTGACGCATGCGCGCCGCATCCATCATCACGGCGCGGCCTGCCAGGCCCTGCACGCAGACAGGGTGCAATGCCAATCCCTTTTCTTCCGCCTGCAAGGCCAGAAGCTGCACCACATCATGGGCTAGAAGCATGGGCTCGACCGGCGCGGGACGAAGATCGATCTGCCCGCTTTCGATCTTGGAGAAATCCAATATGTCGTTCACCAGCGCCAAAAGCGCGCGGCTGCCGTCGCGAATGCGGGAAACAAAGCCCTGCGCCACCTCGTCCAGATCGGCGCGCTCCCACAGAAGATCCGAGAAGCCGATCACGCTGGTAAGGGGGGTGCGGATCTCGTGGCTCATATTGGCCAGGAAGTCGGCCTTGGCTTGGGCGGCGGCCTGCGCCTCTTCCTTGGCGATGGCCAGCGCGTCTTCATGCGCCTTGCGCGCGGTGAGGTCGCGCGTGACTTTCGAATAACCCAGAAGCTCGCCGCCGGCGCCGCGCATGGCGTGCAGCGACAGGCCGGCCCAGAAGCGCGAGCCATCCATGCGCACGCGCCAGCCTTCGTCGGCAACATGGTCGCTTTCGGCCGCGGCCTTGAGCAGCCGCTCCGGCGTGCCGGCGGCGCGTGCATCGGGCGGATAGAAACAACGAATATGCTCGCCCACAATCTCATCGGCGGAATACCCATTGATCCGTTCTGCACCCCTGTTCCAGGTGGCGATGCGGCCTTCCGCGTCCAGCATGATGATGGCGTGATCGTCCACCGCGTCCACGATCTGATGCAGAAGCGCGGCGTTGCGGCGGGATTCCTGCACCGCGCTTTCCAGCTTTTTCTTCAGCTTCTCGCGCTCCGACAATGCGGCCGCCACCGGCAACAGCGTGACCGTGAGCAGCGCGAGGAACACTTCCATGACCATGATCTGCGTCGGCCTGGATTCGAACAATCGCGGCAGCGGACCGTAGCCGGCGCCGGTGGCCGCCAGAGCCACGACCGAAGTGGCGGCCAGCGCCAGCGCCGCGCCTTCGATCTCGGCGATCAGGGCCACCACCACGATGGCGATAGGCAGCAGGAAGAGAAAGGGAACGGTCGAGGTGGTGAAGCACAGAAGCAGTACCGCCGCCATGATCAGCGACGACAGCATCAACGGCCTGGCGCGCGACGCGAATGCCCCGGCCCGGCCTTGCATCGAAATCACCACCACCGGCGCGAAGATGGAACAGCTGAGCGCCGTGGACAGCGACCAGGAAAGCGCGTTGCGCAGAAAATCCGGTTCGGCGCTGAACCGCACCACGCCTGCGAAGATGAAACCGCAGGGAATGGCGACCAGGGTGCAGATGGTGATGAAGCCCAAGCTCTCGCGCCAGCGGCCGAACGTGATGCGCGGGCCGATCAGGCGCTGCGTGAGCCGGCACGCCGCCCAGGAACATCCCGTCACCACCAGCCCGATCGGCAGGAACACGGGATTGATGCCGAAAGCGAAGGCCCGCGCCAGGGTTGTGCCCGCCGCCGCGGCAACCAGGAATTTTATCGCCCGCCGCCCGGAAACCAGAAGGCAGATGCCGGCCAGAACCCCCGCCACCGGGCGAAGCACGACCACATGGGTGCCGTCTTTGGTGGTGGCGATCGCCAGCCACTCCAGAACCGCGAAAGCCAGGGTCCAGGCCACGCTCTTAAGCGCGGTCTTGATCACTCGATTGCCCTGCTGCGCGCGCCAGACATAACGCCCCGAAACCTGATGGGCGATGCTACCTTTGGCTTTATTATTATGGAGTTAAGCCAAACCGCGCCCTGCCTGGGACGTCTTGCCGTCGTGTCCGCGCCACGCCTAACGCCGCAGCATCCCGCCCAGCGCGCCGCGGATGATGGCCCGGCCGATGGTGCCGCCGGTCTTGCCCCCCAGCGATTTGCCCAGATCGGCGGCGATCTGGCCCGCCACCCGGTTGGTCACGCTGCGCGTCACTTCGCGGGCGATCGCCTGCCCGGCGGAGAGCCGCTGGCCGCGTGGATTGCTGGTGCCGAACACGCTGCCCAAGGCGCCCGCCAGCCCGCCCAGCAAGCCACCGCCCGCCGGCGGCGCGGCGGCGGCCGTGGCCGCGGCTTGGGCCTTTGCGGCCAAGACTTCGTAAGCGGACTCGCTGTCCAGCGCCTGTTCGTATTTGCCTTTCACGGGGCTGGCGTCGATCACCGCCTTGCGCTCGTCCGGCGTGATGGTGCCCAGCCGCGCCGATGGCGGGCAGATCATGGTGCGGTCCACCATGCGCGGCGTGCCATTGCCTTCCAGGAACGAGACCAGCGCTTCGCCCTTGCCCAGCTCCATGATCACCCGCGCCGTATCCAGCTTGGGATTGGGCCGGAAAGTGTCGGCGGCGGTCTTCACTGCTTTCTGGTCGCGGGGCGTGAAGGCGCGCAGCGCATGCTGGACCCGGTTGCTCAATTGCGCCAGCACGGTTTCGGGCACGTCCAGCGGACTTTGGGTGACGAAATAAACCCCCACGCCCTTGGA
>JAFECO010000259.1 GCA_018242085.1 Pseudomonadota bacterium | reverse complement strand
GGCAGATATTCGAACAGGGTGGGCGGCGGCTCGCCCGGCAGGCGGCCGGTAAGCCAGCGGGAATAATTCTCGATGCCGGCGCAGCTGCCGGTGGCCTCGATCATTTCCAGGTCGAAATTGGTGCGCTGTTCCAGCCGCTGGGCTTCCAGCAATTTGCCGGTGGCGCGGAAATCGGCCAGCCGCGTCACCAATTCGGCTTTGATGCCTTTCATCGCCTGCTGCAAGGTGGGGCGCGGGGTCACATAATGCGAATTGGCATAGACCTTGATCGATTCCAGCTCGCCCGCCTTGTGGCCGGTCAAGGGATCGAATTCGGTGATGCTGTCCACCACATCGCCGAACAATTCGATGCGCCAGGCGCGGTCTTCATAATGGGCGGGGAAGATATCGATCGTGTCGCCCCGTACCCGGAAGGCGCCGCGGGTAAAATTGTCGTCATTGCGCCGGTATTGCAACGCCACCAGTCCCCCGATGGCGGCGTTGCGGTCGATCCTGTCGCCTTTGGCGATGGAGACGGCGGTGCCCGAATAGGTTTCGACCGAGCCGATGCCATAGATGCAGGACACGGACGCGACGATGATCACATCGTCCCGCTCCAGAATCGCCCGCGTCGCCGAATGGCGCATGCGGTCGATCTCTTCGTTGATGGAGCTGTCCTTCTCGATATAGGTGTCGGTGCGGGGGATATAGGCTTCCGGCTGGTAATAATCGTAATAGCTGACGAAATATTCGACCGCATTGTCCGGGAAGAATTGTTTGAACTCGGCGTAAAGCTGCGCCGCCAGGGTCTTGTTGGGTGCGAGAATGAGCGCGGGACGCTGGGTGCGCTCGATGACCTGGGCCATGGTGTAGGTCTTGCCCGATCCGGTGACGCCCAAAAGAACCTGGTCGCGGTCCAGCGCCTCGACGCCCTTGACCAGTTCCGCGATGGCGGTGGGCTGGTCGCCCGCTGGTTTGTATTCGCTTACCAGCTTGAACTTTTTGCCGCCTTCGGATTTCTCCGGCCGCGCCGGGCGATGGGGCACGAAGGTGCCGCCCGCCGTCATCGCCGCCAAGGGCGGGGCGAGATAGGCCGGGTCCATGTCGGCGGCTTCGGCCAGGCTGGGACCGGCCTGGACCGCTGCCGCGAATTTCGCGGAATTTTCCGATGCTTTTGCCGTCCGGCCCTTGCCTTTGGACCGGGGAACCATGCCGTTATTGTGCGCCATGGGAGGAATATAGCGGCTCAGCCGTTTTTTTGTAGGTCCGCCGGCACGTCTTTGCGGTCGTTCATGCCGTAATCGCGCAGCACATGCGCCACCCGCAGGCGATAATCCCGGAACACGCCGTGGCGGCCTTGCCTCTGCGCCAATCCATGTTCGGGCTGGGTGCGCCAGGCTTTCACCGCCTCTTCATCGCGCCAGAAGGACAGAGACAGGATCTTGCCCGGCTCGGTCAGCGAGCCGAAGCGCTCGATGGAGATGAAGCCGTCGATCCCGTCCAGCAGAGGACGCAAATCGGCGGCGATATCGAGATAGCGATCCTTGTCTGCCGGCCAGACTTCGAAAATCACCGCGATCATGGTGTGACCAGCTTCACCCATTCGCGGGTCTCGCGCAAAATGAATTTCTGCCGCTGAGCGAATTCGAAATTGGCTTTGCCGGCGGGGTCCTGCTTCAGCCGGGCGCGATAGGCCTCATAGGCCGCCAGGCTTTCAAAGCCGATCATGGCATGGGCGGTATCGTTTGAACCTTCATGGGGCAAGAAATAGCCCATCAGCGCGCCGCCATTGGCCGGAATGATGGTGAGCCAATTCTTGGCATATTGCTCGAATGCGGCGAGCTGGAATGGGTCGATCTGATATTGGATATGGCAGATAATGGTCGCGGCCATGGGGATCTCCTTTTGACCCCATGAAATTAGCGGATCGTGCCACGCTAATGTTTTGGTGGTGGCCGAACTATCAGGCCGGGCGCGCCGGGATCAGACCGCGCAGGGAATTGCCCAGAAAAACCTCGCCGCCCAGGTCTTCCGCGGTCAGACGTTCTTCCCGCGCCTGCTTCCGTTCGATCAGCTCGGCGCGAAGACAGCCATTCAGCACGCCCGCTTCCAGGGGCGGGGTCAGCAGCACGCCGCCGCGCCGCACGAATATATTGCTGCGGGCCCCTTCGGTGACCTCGTCCCGCTCGTTGCGGAACAGGACCTCGTCGGTTCCGGCCTGTGCGGCTTCGCGGTCATGGAGTTCGCGCCAGCTGGTCTTGTGCCGCAGTAGCAAGTCCTTGCTCTGGGTCCGTTGCTGGGACAGGCGCCAGCTCCAGCAGGGGGGATTGGGCGGCAGCGGCACCGCCGCCGCGTTGTGCGATCCCGCTTCGTCCAGGCTGAGGCGGACGCGCAGCGGCCCTGCCGCATCACCCACCGCATCGGCCAAAGCCCGTTCGGCCTTATCGCGATCGAAGGCAAGGCCGAACAGTGTCGCCGACGCCGCCATGCGCGCCAGATGCCGGTCGCCGCGCGGAAAGCCGTTTTCGAAGCGCAGGGTTTCGATCAACTCCAGCGGGCGGCGGGCGCTTTCGAAGAAGCGCGCCTTGAGGCGGCATTCCGCATATTCCGATTCTTCTTTGGAATCCTGCACCACGCCGCCGCCGATGCCCAGTTCACCTGTCCCGCCTGTCACCGTGAGCGTACGTATGGCGACATTGAAGCGGGCCGACCCGTCCGGCGCGAAAAAGCCGATGGCGCCGCAATAGGCGCCGCGCGGCGAGGTTTCCAGTTCGCGCAGGATTTCCATGGCGCGGATCTTGGGCGCGCCAGTGACCGAGCCGCAGGGAAACAGCGCCCGCAGAATATCGGCCGCGTCCGCATCCACGCGCTTGCGCGCCGACACCGTGGACACCATCGTGTGCAAGGTGGGATAGGTTTCGACCTGAAACAGATCGCGCACGCCCACGCTGCCGGCTTCGGCGATCCGGCTGAGATCGTTGCGGATCAAATCCACGATCATCAAATTCTCCGCCCGGTCCTTTTCGCTGGCGGCCAGGCGTTGCCGCGCCTTCTCGTCGTCGTCTTGACGCGGCGCGGTGCCTTTCATGGGCCGCGCGGTGAGAGTGCCGTCTTGCCCTTGCGCAAAGAAAAGCTCCGGCGACAGGCTGAGCAGCTGCCGCGCCCCGTCATCGACATAGGCGCAATGGCCCGCGCCGCTTTTTTCCCGCAACGCCTCGTAAAGCGCCAAGGGATCGCCCGCGAAAGCGAAGCGGGCGCGAAAGCTGAGATTGGCCTGATAAATGTCGCCCGCCGCGATATAAGCTTTCACTTGGCCGAAGCGCCGCTCATAGGCGGCCTCATCCCATTCCCAGGCCAGCGGTCCGGCATAGGCGCGCCCCGAAGGCTGCGGCGCGTCCAGGGACGGGCCATCGAAAATGCCCAGATGCAGAAGCGGTCCCGCATCCGGCGTCAA
>JAFECO010000258.1 GCA_018242085.1 Pseudomonadota bacterium | reverse complement strand
CCCGCCGTGGCCGCCGGACTTCCGCCCGCGACCGCCACGCCGCCCGTCATCACCATCGCGCCGGAGCCGCCTGTAGCGGCCAAGCCGGCCGCGCCGCCTGCCGCTCAACCAACCTCGCCGGCCGATGATCAGGCCGACGAAGATCGATGAGCGGCCCATGGATATCGCCGAGCACGCAGGGACACGGATGAGTTGGCGGTCTCTCTCCGTGCTGGTCCCGTTTCTGTGCGGTCTTTTTGCCGTGCTGATCTCGAACCTGCCTTTGTCGCTTACCAATGGCCTGATTCCGGCGCCGCTCCTGGCCCTGGTGCCGATCTATTTCTGGTGCCTGGTGCGGCCCGACCTGATGACGCCGGCCGCCGTGTTCGGCATCGGCATCCTGCAGGACATCATGGCGGGCGGCCCGCCGGGTGTCTGGACCCTGTCCTTCGTGATCACGTACGCGGTGATCGACCGGCAGCGCGACGCCTTTGCCGGCCTGCCGGGGCTGGGCGCGGTTTTGGGCTTCGCCACCGCCGCGCTGATCGCCTGCGCCAGCACCTATTTCATCATCGCGCTTTATTACTGGCAGATACCGCTGATCTCGCCCATCGTGGCCGAGCTGGCGATGACCGCGGTGTTCTATGTTCCCGGCGCCTATCTCGTGGGCTTGATCCATCGCCGTCTGGTCGGACCGCTCAGGAGTGAACCCTGATGCCGCTGTTCGATAAGAAGGACAAATCGCGCTACGCCACCTTCACCCGCCGCTCGCTGGGGCTGGGCGGCGGCATGGCGCTGGTGTTCGGCGTCCTGGCCGGGCGGCTCTATCAGCTCCAGATTCGCGACGGCGATCAGTATATGACCGAGGCCGAGGACAACCGCATCAATGAGCGGTTGTTGGCGCCGCCGCGCGGGCGCATCTTCGACCGCTTCGGGGTGGAGCTGGCCAACAACCGGCGCAATTACCGGGTGCTGCTGGTGGCCGAGCAGGCCACCGAAGGTGTCGAAGAGGCGCTCAATATCATCGGCAAGGTGATCGCCCTGACCGACGCGCAGAAAAAGCGCGTCCTGACCACCCTGGCGCAGAACCGCAAATTCGTGCCCGTGCCGGTGGCGGAAAATCTCAGCTGGGAGGAATTCTCCCGCATCAACATGCATCTGCCCTATCTGCCGGGCGTGCAGCCGGATGTAGGCGAGACCCGCGATTATCCCTTCAATGACGAGCTGGTGCACATTCTGGGCTATGTCGCCCAGGTCTCGCCCGGCGACAAGAAGGACGACACGGATTCGCTTCTGAGCATTCCGGGCTATCGCATCGGCAAGAAGGGCATCGAGCGCCAATATGACGATGTGCTGCGGGGCAAGGCGGGCGCGTCGCGGGTGGAAGTCAATGCCTATGGCCGCGTGATCCGCGAGCTGGGCCATGATGCGGGCGTGCCGGGCCAGGATATCTGGCTCACCATCGATCACGACGTGCAGAAATTCGTCGCCCAGCGTCTTGGCACTGAAAGCGCGGCCTGCATCGTCACCGATGTGGCGACGGGCGACATCATCGCCATGGCATCGACGCCCGGCTACGATCCCAATCTTTTCAATGTCGGCATTTCGCCGGACCAGTGGAAGGACCTCACCACCAACGATCACAAGCCGCTTCTGGACAAGGTGATGAGCGGCGTCTATCCGCCCGGCTCGACCTTCAAGCCGGTGGTGGCGCTGGCGGCTGTGGAGGCGGGCCTGGCCACGCCCGATTATCGCGTCACCTGCAACGGCGCCATGACCTTGGGCAATCACACCTTCCATTGCTGGCGCAAGGGCGGGCACGGCACCTTGGATCTGGAAGGCGGGCTGAAGAACAGCTGCGACGTATTCTTCTATGAGACGGCGCGGCGGCTCGGCATCGACAAAATCCAAGAAGTGGCGGCGAAGCTGGGCATGGGCGCGCCCACCGGCATCGAATTGCCGGGCGAGAAGTCCGGCTTCATTCCCACCCGGGCCTGGAAACAGAAGCGCTATGGCGTCGCCTGGCAGCAGGGCGACACGCTCAGCTGCGGCATCGGTCAGGGCTATGTCACGGCCACGCCGCTGCAGCTGGCCCTGGAAGTCAGCCGCATCGCGTCGGGCCGCAATGTGAGCCCGCGCCTGGTGCATATGGTGGGCGGGGAACTGGCCCGCCGCGAATCGGCCGCGCCGCTCGATTTGTCGGAACAGGGCCTGGCCCGGGTGCGCGAGGGCATGAATCAAGTGACCAATGTTCCGGGCGGCACGGCCTATGCCTTCCGCATCGCCGAGCCCGGCTTCGAGATGGCGGGCAAGACCGGCACCGCCCAGGTGCGCGCCTATAGCCAGGAAGAACATCTGCGCGGAGTGACCAAGGATGCCGCGCTGGACTGGAAACTGCGCGACCACGGCCTGTTCATCGCCTTCGCGCCGGTGGCGACGCCGAAATATGCCTGCGCCTGCATCGTCGAGCATGGCGCGGTGGGCCATCCCCAGGTGCTGATGGCGCGCGACGTCCTGCTTTACACCCAGAAGCGCGATCCGCTCGGCATGCCCGCCGCCTATCCGATCAAGGCGGCCGCGTTGACGGGAGGGCCCGTGCGATGACCCATCGCACCGACAAAGGGGGCTCGCGATGATCTCCCGCCCTTATGCCGCCGCCAAACGGACCCTCAGCATCGC
This sequence comes from Pseudomonadota bacterium, assembly GCA_018242085.1. GTDB lineage: Bacteria > Pseudomonadota > Alphaproteobacteria > Micropepsales > Micropepsaceae > Rhizomicrobium. Next base: position 781 of record JAFECO010000258.1, on the reverse strand, counting down.
CGACAAGCTGCTGGAAGTGAATTGGGGCCTGGTGCTTCTGGTCACCATCATCGCGGCGGGCGGCATCGCCATGCTCTATTCGGTGGCGGGCGGGCATTTTCATCCCTGGGCGCTGTCGCAGCTGTCCAAATTCATCGTCGGCCTTTTCATCCTGGTGATCGCGGCCACCATCGATGTCAGGGTGTGGATGAGCCTGGCCTATCCCGCTTATGCGGTGGCGCTGCTGCTTCTGATTGCGGTGGATGTGGCCGGTCATGAAGGATTGGGCGCCCAGCGCTGGATCTCGCTGGGCCCGGTCGATCTGCAGCCGTCCGAGTTGATGAAAGTCTCATTGGTGCTGGCGCTTGCCCGCTTCCTGCACGGCAAAAGCGTGGAGGAAGTCTCCAAGCCGCTCAATCTGGGCATCGCGCTGGCGATGATCGGCATTCCCGCCTTGTTCGTGGTGATCGAGCCCAATCTCGGCACCACCTTGATCATCGTGGCCGATGGCTGCGCGCTGCTCTTTCTGGCCGGCCTTTCCTGGTACTGGATCGCCCCGGCCCTGGCGGCGGTCGCCACCGCGGTGCCGCTGGCCTGGCGCTTTGTGCTGCACGATTACCAGAAGGCGCGGGTGATGACCTTCCTGGATCCGGAAACCGACGCCTTGGGCGCGGGCTGGAACATCACCCAGGCCAAGATCGCCATCGGCTCCGGCGGCCTGTCGGGCAAGGGCTTTCTCAATGGCACGCAGAGCCGCCTCAACTTCCTGCCGGAAAAGCAGACCGACTTCATCTTCACCAAT
>JAFECO010000257.1 GCA_018242085.1 Pseudomonadota bacterium | reverse complement strand
CGAGCCGGATGCGCATGACGACGCCCATGGCCATCACGCGCCCAAGCTGGAAGAGGTCCATGAATCGCCGGTGGTGATGCTGGTGCCGCTGGCCGTGCTGGCGCTTGGCGCGGTCTTTGCCGGCATGGCGTTCACCCATTTCTTCATCGGCGAAGGCGCCGGCGAATTCTGGCGCGCCTCGCTGTTCGTGGGCAAGGGCGAGGAGGGGCATCTGCCGGTTTGGGTGGAGATGGGGCCGCTTGTCGTCACCATCATCGGCTTCCTGATCGCTTACTATTATTACATCCTGCATCCCGATCTGCCGCGCAAACTCGCGGCCAAGCGCGGCATGCTCTACGTCTTTCTCTACAACAAATGGTATTTCGACGAGCTGTACGATTTCCTGTTCGTGCGCCCGGCCTTCTGGATCGGCCGTTTCCTGTGGAAGAAGGGTGACGGCATGGTGATCGACGGGCTTGGTCCGGACGGCGTTTCGGCGCGGGTGCTGGACGCGGCGCGGGGCGCGGTCCGGCTGCAATCCGGCTACGTCTATCATTATGCCCTGGCGATGCTGTTGGGCGTGGTCGCGCTTGCGACCTGGTTCATGGCGTCGGGAGGTGCCCTGTGAGCCTTCCGCTTCTCAGTCTTGTGACGTTCGTGCCGCTGGTCGGCGCCGCCTTGATCCTGGCGATGCCGCGTGCCGATGCCGCGCGCTGGATCGCGCTCGGCACCACCATCGTCACATTCGCTCTGTCGTTGATGGTGTGGGCGGCATTCGATCCCCACAATCCGGGCTTTCAGCTGGTCGAGAAGATGGACTGGCTGGGCGGCGGCATTTCCTATCACATGGGCGTGGACGGCATTTCCATGCTGTTCGTGGTCCTCACCGCCGGGCTGATGCCCTTCTGCATCGCCGCCAGCTGGGAATCCGTCCAGACCCGCGTCGCCGAATACATGATCGCCTTCCTGGTGCTGGAAACCATGATGATCGGCGTGTTCTGCGCGCTGGATCTGGTGCTCTTCTATGTGCTGTTCGAAGGCGGCCTGATTCCGATGTTCCTGATCATCGGCATCTGGGGCGGCAAGCGGCGCGTCTATGCCAGCTTCAAATTCTTCCTCTACACCTTTGTCGGTTCGGTGCTGATGCTGCTCGCGATCATGAGCATGTATTGGTACACCGGCACCACCGACATCGCGGCGCTGCTCGCCAATCCGCATTTCCCGCCGCAGATGCAGACCTGGCTGTGGCTGGCCTTCTTCGCCAGCTTCGCGGTCAAGATGCCGATGTGGCCGGTCCATACCTGGCTTCCCGACGCGCATGTGGAAGCGCCCACCGCGGGTTCCGTCATCCTGGCCGGCATTCTCTTGAAGATGGGCGGTTACGGATTCCTGCGCTTCTCCCTGCCCATGTTCCCGTCCGCCACCGAGATGTTCGCGCCGCTGGTCTTCACCATGTCCATCGTCGCCATCATCTACACTTCGCTGGTGGCCCTGGCGCAGGAGGACATGAAGAAGCTGATCGCCTATTCCTCCGTCGCCCATATGGGCTTCGTCACCATGGGCATCTTCACGCTCACCCATCAGGGCGTGGAAGGCGGCATCTTCCAGATGCTCAGCCATGGCGTGGTGTCGGGCGCGCTCTTCCTTTGCGTTGGCGTGGTCTATGACCGGATGCATACCCGCGAGATCGCGGCCTATGGCGGCCTGGTCAACCGCATGCCGCTGTATGCCGCCTGCTTCATGGTCTTCACCCTGGCCAATGTCGGCCTGCCGGGCACCTCCGGCTTTATCGGTGAATTCCTCACCATGCTGGGCGCCTATATCCACAATAGCTGGATCGCGATCTTCGCGGCGACAGGCGTAATCCTTTCAGCGGCTTACGCGCTTTTCCTCTACCGCCGCATTATCTTCGGCGCGCTGGTCAAGCCGACCTTGCAGACCATCCAGGACCTGACGGCCCGTGAAGTCGCCATCCTGGCGCCGCTGGTGGTGATCACCATCGCGCTGGGCTTCTATCCGAAGCCGGTGTTCGACGTGACCACGCCGTCGGTGGCCAAGCTGATCACCGACAGCAAGGCGTCGCTGGCCTTCGATCATTCCAACCACGGCGCGCTCGCGCAGGCTGCAAGCGGCAAGCTGGCGGCGGCGGAAAAGGGGACGGGACAGTGACGCTTCAAGCCGACCTCATGGTCCTTCTGCCGGAGCTGGTTCTGGCTCTGGGCGCGATGGCGCTCCTGCTGATCGGCGCGATCGGTGGAGAAAAGACCGCGCCCGCGATTTCCTTCGGCGCGATCGCCTTGTTCGTGATGGCGGGGGCCGAAGCGATCTGGGCGGTGCCCAGTCACGCAAGCGCCTTCCATGGCGCCTTTGTCGCCGATGATTTCGCCCGTTTCGCAAAAATCCTGATCCTGGTGGGCGCGGCGCTTTGCATTCTCCTGGCCGACGAGTTCTTCGCGCCCATCGCCATGGCGCGTTTCGAGCTGCCGGTGCTGATCGTGCTGGCCACCTTGGGCATGCTGCTGATGGTGTCGGCGGGCAGCTTCATCGCGCTTTACATGGGGCTGGAGCTGCAATCCCTGGCGCTTTATGTGCTGGCCTCGTTCAACCGCGACCATCTGCGCTCGACCGAAGCCGGGCTCAAATATTTCGTCCTGGGCGCTTTGTCGTCCGGCATGATGCTGTACGGCATTTCCATGATCTATGGCTTCACCGGTTCGGTGGAGTTCTCCGCTGTCGCCCATGTGGTGGCGCAATCGGGCGTGGGCATCGGCCTGATCTTCGGCCTGGTGTTCCTGATTTCGGGCCTGGCCTTCAAGGTTTCGGCGGTGCCGTTCCATATGTGGACGCCCGATGTGTATGAAGGCGCGCCCACGCCCATCACCGCCTATTTCGCCACCGCCGCCAAGGTCGCGGCGATGGGCCTGTTCCTGCGCGCCATTCTGATCCCGTTCCCCCACGCCATCGAACAATGGCGGCAAGTGATCATCGCCATCTCGGTCCTGTCGATGGCGCTGGGCGCGATCGCGGCGCTGGGCCAGAAGAACATCAAGCGCCTGATGGCTTACAGCTCCATCGGTCACATGGGGTATGCGCTTCTGGGCCTGGCGGCGGGCACGGCGCTGGGCGTGCGCGGCGTGCTGATCTATATGGCGATCTATGTCTTCACCAATCTGGGCGTCTTCGCCTGCATCCAGGCGATGCGGCGGGGCGGAAAGCCGGTGGAAGCGATTTCCGATCTTGCGGGCCTGGCACGCACCAATCCCAAGTTGGGACTGGTCTTCTCCATGCTGTTCCTCAGCCTGGCGGGACTGCCGCCGCTGGCCGGCTTCTTCGCCAAATTCTATGTCTTCCTGGCGGCGATCCAGGCCGGGCTGATCTGGCCCGCCATCCTGGGCGTCCTCGCCAGCGCCATAGGCCTGGTCTATTACCTGCGCCTGGTGAAGATCATGTATTTCGACGAGCC
>JAFECO010000256.1 GCA_018242085.1 Pseudomonadota bacterium | reverse complement strand
ACGATCACGCTGGTGCGCTTGCCCGCGATTTCCAGCATCGGATGAAACGCCATGCGGATGCGCGCGCCGGCGGCGATCGCGGCGGCCAGCGCCGTGTCGAACAGGAACGGCCGGTCGTCATTGACCGCCACCACCACGCTTTCCGGATCCCGCGCATTGCCGTCTTCCAGCACCGCCACCCGGATGTCGCCGCTTTTGTGCTGAAGCGCTTCGGCCCAGGCCATGCGGGCCAGCGCCGCCAGGCTTTCCGCCGTGCTGCGGTCGATATCGTCGCCGGCGGCGCCCGCGAACAGGCGGTCGAAGAATTGCCGCTCGTCGTCGCTCTTCAGGAGCGCGCGGGCCTCGCCCAGCAAAATCTGCGCCGCCTGGTCTTCGGAACGATTCTGCTGGCTGGCGGTCATGAGCGCTTCCTGGAAAAGATTAATCCGTCCCGATTATGCTTCCGCGACAGTTTCCGCCGCATGAATTCAGCGCAACGCAAGACCTGCCGGAAGCGGGATGCGCCGATGCCGGGCGATGGCGGCGAAAAGCCCCCCATGCAACCCCAGGATCGCCAGGGCGTCCAGAGCCGCGTGGGGCCAGGCGAGGGTGAAGGCCGCGCCGATGGTCAGAAGGCCTGCGGGGACCTGAAATGCCGCAAGGCTTTTGGCGTCGTTCAGCAGCAGGGCCAGAACCAGGGCTGGCGCGCCTGCGAACAGGATGGCCTCAAAGGCGGGAAGGGCGGGAGGAAGAACCAGGAACGCACCCATGCCCCAGCTGAGGCCCATATAAAGGAATGTCGCGCGCAGAGCGCGGGCGGCGACCGAAAAAGGCGCGCGGCCGAATGCGGTGGCGTTGGTGCGGATGTAGGAATGGACCAGGCCCATCACACCGGCCAGGATGGACACGGCCCAGAGGAAATTGCGCCCCATCGTGCCGCCGCCCAGCAAAAGCACGCACGACCCCATCAGCATGAAAAGCGAGGCGGCATGAATGGAGTTGCGCAGCAGCATGGCCAGGCGGCTGGCCTGGCTGGTTTCGGCATGCAGGCGCGCCAGCCGGTCCAGCGCGTCCAGCGGCAGCACCGGCAAAGGCTTGGCGTGAGGGTGGAGAATATTGTCGTCTTCGGTGAGTGCCACGCTTCCCCGCAAGCGTTGAAAAGCCTGTTTCAGGCTCGGCTGACCCGGTTAACAAGACCTTAACAACAGGACTACATGATTCGTTCCATCGATTCCATGACAGCGCCCCATCTGACGATCTTCGATCTGGAGTTCACCGCCTGGGAGGGCTCTTTGGCCCGCCAATGGCTGGGTCCGGGCGAGTTCAAGGAAGTTGTGCAGATCGGCGCGGTCCGGCTGAACCTGCAGAACCAGGCGCTGGAAGACAGCTTCGATTGCCTGGTCCGCCCGCGGGTCAATTCCGTGCTTTCGGATTATGTCGAAAATCTCACGGGGATTTCGAACGGCCGGCTGGCCAAGGACGGCGTCGATTTCGAAATCGCCTATCGCCGGTTTCTGGATTTTGCGCGTGGCGGCACCATCGCAGCCTTCGGTCATGACGAATGGGTGCTGGAGGAGAATATCCGCCTCTATGGCCTCAAGGGCTTGCCGCCGATGCCGGACTTTCTGGAGTTGCGGCAATGGTTTTCCCAGCGCGGCGTCGATCCCAGGGGCCTTCATTCCTGCGATATCGGACCCAGACTGGGCGTGCCGTTTGAAGGCCAGAAACACGATGCGTTATGCGATGCCCGGTCGATCGCGGCAGGCATGGCTGTACTGCTGAAACGTGGCTCCAACCTTTTTTGAAGCGAGCATTAGCTTTCTTCCCCCGTGCGTGCGGTGAGGCTGGCGATCAGCCAGCCGAACGCTGACGGGGGAAGACAGATGGGGGCAACAAAAATCAGCCCGCCTCCGGCAGCGCCAGCATCTTGCCCAAAGCAACCGCGATGGCGCGGGACGAGGCGCGGCCGGCGGCGCCGGCGGAAGGCACGAAGCTGACCAACAGCGTGCGGCCGGAAATGGCGATGGTGGGCTTGTCGCCTTCCACGATGCGCACGGAATCGAAGCGGCGGACAAAGGCGCCGCGGCCCGCCGGCGTGGCGACGATATGCTCGATCCCCATCGCGCTGTTGACCAGGGCGTCGAAGGCATTGGCCCTGACATCGTCATTGTTCTTCAGGATCGAGTCGTCGGCGGAAAAGCGCAGCTTCAGCTGCTGGACGTAAGCAAGGTGGCTGGCTTCATCCGCCAGGGCCGCCGTCAGGCTGGCCGCGGTGACCTGAAGCTTGGGCGGGGCGGTGGCGTCGCCGTTGCGAGTGGCGGGAATGCCGCTGGGCGCCTGCTGCGTATAAAGCGTGACGCCGCCCCAGACCGAAACCTTCAGGGCCAGCGCGCCGGTGTCGTATTTGAGTTCGCGACCGCCCAGCGCCACCCGGTCGCCGTAAAGGACGAAATTCTCCGGACTGTCGTCGAAGCGCAGCAGATATTTGTCGCCATAGGGCAGGAGGGTGAAATTGATGTCATCGGCGGCGCTGTAATCGCCGGCGGCGACGCCGCCGACCCGGTCGGCCGACAGCCGCGCGGCCATGGGGTCCGTGGGTTCCTGCGCCGCCGCGCCGCCCGCGCCCAAAAGCGCCAGGCCCAGCAGAATCGAAATTGCGCGCGCGCTCATCTTTCTTTGTTCTTCACTGTCCCCGCATGCGCGAAACATGCATCCCTTGTCCACATGCTGGCCGGTGAATAGGGCGATTTTAAGCCTCCGGGGCCTCATAATCGCGGCAAAAGCGCTATCTTTTGGTAAGGATTTTGACTAAATCCGGCGCAGCCGAAGCAACCGAAAAGGCGCCCTCCCGTGACCGACCATCCCGACAGTTTCAAATGCCGCCGCACCCTGAAAGTGGGGAGCAAGAGCTACACCTATTTCAGCCTGCCGCAGGCGGAAAAGAACGGCCTCAAGGGCATCTCGAAACTGCCCTTCTCGATGAAGGTGCTTTTGGAGAATCTGCTGCGCCATGAAGACGGCCACACCGTCACCAAGGACGATATCAAGGCCGTCACCGGCTGGCTGAAGACCCGGACCTCGGACCGCGAAATCGCCTTCCGCCCCGCCCGCGTCTTGATGCAGGACCTCACCGGCGTGCCCGCGGTGGTCGATCTGGCGGCGATGCGCGACGCCATGAAGAAGCTGGGCGGCAATCCGGAGAAGATCAATCCCCTGGCGGAAGTCGATCTGGTCATCGACCACAGCGTGATGATCGACAATTTCGGCCACAAGGATTCCTTCAAGAAGAATGTTGAGATCGAATATCAGCGCAATTCCGAGCGCTATCAGTTCCTGCGCTGGGGCCAGCAGGCTTTCGCGAATTTCCGCGTGGTGCCGCCGGGCACCGGCATCTGCCACCAGGTCAATCTGGAATATCTCGCCGAAACGGTGTGGGTGCGTAAGCAGAAAGACGGCAAGAAGGCCGTCGA
>JAFECO010000255.1 GCA_018242085.1 Pseudomonadota bacterium | reverse complement strand
CTTGCCGAAATGCAGAGCGACGACTATTTACGCCGAGGCCATGGAATTCTCCACCCGCAAGGCTGACGGGAAATGAGGAAATCTCCTCATGCTTGAAAACGTCTATTGGGCTTGCGGCTTCATATTGGCCTGCATTCTGATCTTCCGCTTCGGCTTGCCGGCGCTCAGACGTTTCGATGCCGAGAATGTGGCGCGCATCACCCGGCAGGAAGAGGAAAAGTCCGACCCGTCCGCCCATATCCGCCATGCGCTCGAAGCCGCCGAGGAACAGGTCGAACTCGTTACGGAAATCAAAGTCGGCAACGGCGTGCAATATTTGTTCGAGGCACAAGTCTTTACCAGCCGCGACGATGCTGAGGAAGCCCGCGCCAATCGCATCGGCACCATCGCCCGGCGCTTTTACGCGGAGCTGCCGCAGGCTTTGGCGGGCCGCGAAACCCGCGCGCCCTTGTCGGCGCGGGAACGTGCGGCGAAGCGCTGGCGCAGCCGTAATTAGGCCGCTTCGCCTTTCATGAGTCTCGGTAATTTCCCAACATCGCCGCCCGCGTGGCGCATGAAGAAGCGCCGCGCCGGACCGATGGCGTCGGCAATGCCCAACCCCAGATCGCGCAATTGACGGAGTGGTGCGATGTCATTGGAGAAAAGCCGGTTCAGCACATCGGTGGACGCCGCCAGGGTGAATGAATCGAACCGCCGCCAGCGCTCATAGCGCTTCAAGACATCCGCCGTGCCGATATCGCGGCCCAGGCGCGCGGCATCGAGCAGGGTTTCGGCCAGCGCCGCCACGTCTTTCAGGCCGAGATTGAGGCCTTGTCCGGCGATGGGATGAACGCCATGGGCGCAATCGCCCGCCAGCACAAAGCGCGGCCGCACGAAATCGCGGGCGAGATGGAATTTGAGCGGATAGCTCCAGCGCCCGCCCACCACTTCGGTATCCCCAAGATGCGCACCGAAACGGGCAGCGACTTCAGCGTTGAAGGCGGCATCGTCCAGCGCCAGCATGGCGGGCGCCTTGTCCCTGGTTTCCGTCCATACCAGGGACGAACGGTCGCCCGTCATCGGCAGGATGGCGAAGGGACCGGAGGGCAGGAAATGTTCGTACGCCACGCCTTGATGCGGGCGGGCATGATGCACCGTGGCGACGATACCGGTCTGGGGATAAGACCAGCCGACCACGCCGATGCCCATCTGATCGCGCAGACGGGATTCGCGGCCATCGGCGGCCACCGCCAGCGTCGCCTGAAATTGGCGGCCATCGGACAATTTGGCCGTCACATGTCCCGTCTCGACTGTCAGCGACGCGACCGATGCCGGTGCGATCAAGGTGATATTTTTCTGATCGGCCATCGCCGCATAAAGCGCGGCGCGGATATGCCGGTTCTCCGCGATATGACCCAGGCTGTCGGCGCCCACTTCCTGCGCGTCGAAATGCAGGGAGAAGGGCGAGGCGGTACGTCCCACCGCGCCATCGCTCACCAGGATTTCGCGGATAGGCTGGGCCTCGGCTTCCAGATGCGGCCACACGCTGAGCGCGCGCAACATGCGGACCACGGCATAGGCCAGCGCGGAAACACGTCCATCAAAGGCCGGCACCAGAATCTCGGCCTTCGGCATGGTGTCCACCACCACGATCTCGAGCCCACCCTGTCCCAGCGCCAAGGCCAGGGTCAGGCCGACCATTCCGCCGCCGCTGATGATCACATCGGTCCGCTTCATCGCCATCGCTTAAGCCGCAAACCGGGGGCAAAGGAAAGATGGATAATTAAATTATGTAGAACAATGGCTTATTCATGCCGGCGCGAGGCGGGCGGACGAAAATCGCGCAAGGCTGGGAGGCTTGGCGGCAAGGGATCTCCTGCTTAGAAGTGGAGGCGCTGCTTCGCACCGGGCGCCCGTGACCGATACGCTGATGTCTGAATTGCCGCTGGGCCCTTTCGCCCGGCTGACGGAATTGCTGGACGGCATCAAGCCCGGCAAAGACCCCATCAACCTGTCCATCGGCGATCCCAGCGGCACGGTTCCTGGATTTGTCGCCGACGCGCTGACAAAAGCCGCCGCCAGTTTCGGAAATTATCCGGCCATCACCGGCACGGAAGAATGGCGCGACGCGGCCGCGGGCTGGCTCAACCGGCGCTTCGAACTGAACGGCGCGATCCGCGCCAGCGATCATGTGCTGCCTTTGAACGGAACGCGCGAAGGCTTGTTCAGCGTGTTGTTTCCGCTGTTGCCGCGCGTCAAGGCCGGCGGCAAACCCATCGTGGGCATGCCCAATCCCTTTTACCAGGCCTATGCCGCCGCCGCGTTGGGCGCCAATTGCGAGCCGCTTTATGTCGCGGCCACAGCAGCAACCGGCTTTCTGCCCGATTATGCGTCGCTTCCCGAAACGACATTGGAGCGGCTGGCGGCGGTCTATATCTGCTCGCCGTCCAATCCCGAAGGCGCGGCGGCGAACGAAGAGTATTGGCGCAAATTGTTCGCGCTGGCGGACCGGTATGATTTCATCGTGCTGGCGGACGAATGCTATGCCGACATTTATTTCGACCGCCCGCCCCTCTGCGCGCTTTCGGCGCGCTTTCAACAGACGGGCGATTTTCGCCGCCTGCTCACCTTTCACTCTCTCTCTAAACGGTCGGGCCTGCCCGGATTGCGCTCCGGCATGGTGGCGGGCGATGCCGGGCTGATCGCCCGCTTTCGCGGCTTTCGCACCGTGGCCGGGCCGCAAGTCCCCGGCCCCATCCAGGCCGCGTCGGCGGCGGCCTGGCGGGACGAAGTCCATGTCGCGGCCAACCGGGCCGCCTATGCCGAGAAGATGGCGGCGGCGGAGCGGATTCTGGGAAACCGGATCACCCGGCCCGCCGGGGGCTTCTTCCTCTGGCTGCCCACCGGCAATGGCGAGGAAACCACCTTGGGCCTGTGGCGGGACCAGGGGGTCAAGGTGCTCCCCGGCGCCTATATGGGCCGGGAAATCGAACCGGGGAAAGCCCAGTCAAACCCTGGCTTTTCCTATATCCGGATCGCCCTCGTTAGCGATTTATCAACCATTATTACTGCACTCGAAAGGGTGAAGAATTTCTTGGGGTAACCATGTTGCTCCACGGCAGCGCGCCTTGGCCAAGGCTTTCTTCCCCCGCGCCCGTAGGGCTGGCGGGGGAAGATGTCTCTGAGCGCTTGCGCGAAAGAGACAGTAGGGGGTCAAGAAGAGCATGAGTCACGGCGGCGTCTATCATCCCCGCGCCAGGGGCAGCGCCATGAGCGACGCCCTGGCGGATGCACGGGAGGCCGTGGCCCGGCTTGCCCGCATGGCCCTGCTGCGGGGCGCCGGACTGCTGCTGTTCGCGGCGGCCTGTGCCGCGCTGCTCGCCCTGATCTCCCATCACGCCGACGATGCCAGCCTCAACAATGCCAATGGCCGCGCGGTTTCCAATCTTCTGGGCCCCTTGGGCGCGGTGGCGGCGGA
>JAFECO010000254.1 GCA_018242085.1 Pseudomonadota bacterium | reverse complement strand
GTGGTGTAATTGGGCTGGACGATGTCGCGCTCCAGGCAGATCACGGGAATGCCCGCCTCCATCGCCTTGCCCATCACCGCGGTGAGCGCGGCGCGCTCGTTGGGTGCCACGATCAGCACCGCGGGCTTCTGGCGGATGAAGGTTTCGATCTGGGCGATCTGCTTGCTGTTGTCCTGCTGCGCATCGGACGTCACCAGCTTCACATCGGATGTCGCGGAGAACAGCTTTTCCATCAGCGACTTCTGGGCCGCGCGATAGGGCTCGGCATTGTTGGCCTGCGAAAAGGCCACCAGCTTCTGTCCCCCGCCATTCTGGCCGCAGCCCATCAGCGCCAGGGACGCCGCCAGCACGAAGATCTTCCACGCTTTCATGATCTGCCTTTCCGCTGCACCGCCACCGCCAGCACGATGATCACGGCCTTGATCATCATCTCCACATTGCTGTCGATATTGTTGAGCCTGAGAATGTTGGTGAGCACGCCCATGATCAGCGTGCCGATGATGGTGCCGGCGATGGTGCCTTGTCCGCCCGAAAGCCGGGTGCCGCCGATCACCACCGCGGCGATGGCGTCCAGCTCATAGGCGATGCCGGCATTGGGGTTGCCCTGGTGATTTTCCGCCGCATAGAGCACGCCCGCGAAGCCGGCCAGCAAGCCCGTGAGGCTATAGACCCACAATTGGGTCTTGAGGATGGGAAGCCCGGCATAGATCGACGCGGTGAGATTGTCGCCGATGGCGCGCACATGGCGGCCGAACACGGTCTTGGAGAGAAGGATCCAAAACAGGATGGCCGCGGCGACGTAAGAGCCGATCACCACCGTCTTGTCGCGGAAAATATCGGCGAATTGGGCGGCCACATCCTTGCCGAAGCCGATATCGATATTCTCGTTGGCGGTGAACCACTTCGCCAGGCCGCGCACGCCGATCATCGCGGCAAGAGTGACGATGAAAGGCTGGACCTGCAGCCGCGCCACCACCAGGCCGTTCAGCGCGCCCACCAGTCCGCACGCCAAGACCGCGGCCGCGATCGCCAGCGTCATCTGCAGCGCGGGCGCCCCCGGCGCCCAATTCCGGGTGAGCAGGCTTGCCACCAGCGCGGTCGACAGCGCCAGCACGCTGCCCACGCTGAGATCGATGCCGCCGGTGAGGATGACCAGGGTCATGCCCAGCGAGATGATGCCGATCACGGAGACCTGGCGCAGAATGTCGGTGAGATTGCCGATCTCGAAGAAGATGTGAGACCCGTCGGACGTGGTGGGGCTGGTCAGCGCGGCCATGACCACCAGCACCACCAGGGCGATCAGGCTGGGGACCTGGAACAGCCGCGAGGGCCTAAAGCGTGCGATGGTCGGCCCCCAGGCGGACATGCGTTTCCCCTTACTTTATCGATATAGCAGCCCGGAGGCCGGGCCTTGTCAACCGCGCCCTTGCCGGCGGCGGCTGGAGGCCCGGGCGATCAGCCGGGGCGGCAGGACCACGTTACGCAAGGGCGGTCTTTGCTCCCTCCCCATCCTGGCCAGCAGCAGGCGCGCCGCCTCTTCGCCCAGCGCGCGCGTGTCCTGGTCCACGGTGGAGAGCGGGATGCGGAACATGTCGGCGTAATGCATGTTGGCGGCGCCGATGATGGCGATATCATCGGGGACGGAAAGGCGCGCTTCCAGGATGGCGCGCATGGCGCCCGCCGCCACCGGATCGTTGAAACAGAACACGCCGTCGGGCTTCTTCCTGAGGAGGCGCTTCATCGCCTGATAGCCGCCGGCATCGTCATGTCCGGCTTCCTCGACAAGGGGGCTGAGATTGTGCTTTTTCAGCGCCCTGCGATATCCCTCCAGGCGCCCTTCGGTGGTGGAGATCAGAGGGCCCTTGAGATGCGCGATCCGTTTGCAGCCCTGCTCGATCAGATGGCTGGTGGCGAGGAAGCCGATATCTTCATTCCGGGTGCCCACGAAATTGGCTTCCAGGCCCGGCACCTGGCGGTCGATTAGGATGTAAGGCGTCTTCAATTCCTTGAAGGCGCGGGCGTGGCGCTGGGCCGACGCGATGATCAGCCCGTCCACCTTGCGCGAGACCAGAAGCTCGATATTGGCGGCTTCGTCCAACGCATTCTCGTTGGAATGGGCGATCACCAGATGATAGCCCGCCGGCGCCAGGGCGGTGGTGAGCGCGTTGGCGATTTCGGCAAAGAAGGACTGCATCAAATCGGGAACCACCAGCCCCACCAGATAGGTGCGGCCCGTCACCATGCTGCGCGCCACCCAATCCATGCGGTAATTGAGTTCGGCGGCGCGCTTGCGCACGCGCTCCTTGGTTTCCTCGCCAATGTCCTTGTGGTTGCGCAGCGCCTTGGACACCGCCATGGGCGAAAGGCCCAGATCGCGGGCGATGTCCTTCATCCGGACGGGCATCAACCGGCCTCGGCGAGACTGTGCGTGGCGGCGGCCATGATGGCTTCCTGGGTGGTATCGCTTGCCGGGAACATCCCCGTGACGCGGCCTTCCCTGAGCACCAGGATGCGGTCGGCGCAGCGCATCAGTTCGGGCAGTTCGGAGCTGGCAAGCAGAATGCTTTTGCCCGACGCCGCCAATTCGCTGATCAGGCGGTAAATGTCTTCCTTGGCCGCCACATCGATGCCGCGCGCCGGATCGTCCAGGAACAGGATATCGGGATCGGCGAAGATCGCCCGCGCCAGCAAAGCTTTCTGCTGATTGCCGCCGCTGAGCTTGCCCACCGGCAGATCGGGCGAGGCGGGCTTGAGCCGCAAGCGTTGCGCGGCGGGGTCGAACAGAGTCTTTTCCCGCCTCGCGCTTAACAGGCCCCAGCGGCTCATCCGAGGAAGCACCGACAAGGTGGCGTTTTCCTTTACGCTCATCTGCAGCATCAGGCCCTGCAGCTTGCGGTCTTCCGGCACCAGGCCCATGCCGCGGCGCTGGGCGTGGGACGGACTGGCAGGGCGGAATTCCTGTCCCTTGAGCAGAATGCGGCCGTGATGAACGGGATCGATCCCGAACAAGGCCGCGCCCAATTCGCTGCGCCCCGCGCCCACCAGTCCGGCGATGCCCAGCACTTCACCCCGGCGGAGCTCGAAGGACACATCCTTGAGTTTTCGGGTGGTGAGATTTTCCACCGCCAGAGTCACTGTCTGGTCCGCCGGTTTGATCGAGCGCGCGGCACTGTCCAGGTCGCGTCCCACCATCATGCGGATCAGTTCGGCGCGGTCGGTCGAAACGGTGGCGCGGGTGCCGATGGTCTTGCCGTCGCGCAGCACGGTGACGCGATCCGAGAGCCGGAAAATCTCATCCATCTTATGGGAAACATAGACGATCGCCACGCCCCTGGCCTTGAGCAATGCGATCACTTCGAACAGCCGCTCGGTGGCATCTTCGGACAGGGCGCTGGTCGGTTCGTCCATGAACAGGATGCGGCAATTCATCGAGAGCGCGCGGGCGATCGCCAGCAATTGCTGCTGGGCGAT
>JAFECO010000253.1 GCA_018242085.1 Pseudomonadota bacterium | reverse complement strand
TGGGGCATCCTTTCTGCAAATCCGGACGCGAGATTGGTCCCATGCGGCAGCCCCTGTCAATAGTTTAGAATTACTCTAAACTATTTGAGAATTGGTCTTAGAAACAGGGATTAAGCGCGCTTGACCCGCACCACCACATCGACCCGGTCCACCGTCAGGCCGGCCGGAGGTGTGGGAACGCCGGCGACCGAGATCTGGTCGCCGGGAATGTCGATCAGGGCGCCTTCGTCTTCCAGGAAGAAGTGCTGGTGATCGCCGGTATTGGTGTCGAAATAGCCCCGCGCGGCGTCCACGACCACCTGGCGCAAAAGACCGGCATGGGTGAACTGGTGCAGGGTGTTGTAGACCGTGGCGAGCGAGATCCTGAGGCCCAGCTGGGAGGCTTCCTCATACAGGCTTTCGGCCGTGACATGCCGGTCTTCGCCCTTGAACAGCACACCGGCCAGTTCCACCCGCTGGCGGGTCGGCCGAAGCCCCACCCCGCGCAAACGCTGGATCGCCTTGCCGTTATCGCGCTCGGCCTTGCCCATAGGTTCCTGTTTCATGCGGCGGTCTGCCCTAAAGTAACCTGTAAGGGCCCGCCAAACCTTGCTACAGTTATGAAAGATACATGTTAGAATACTTCTAATCAAGAGAAGGCGGAAAATCGTGGCAAACCGCCTTTTTGACGGTGGTTCCGGGACCCCATTTCGCGCTAAGCGTGCCGTGGGGACTGAAGGCCCGACAGGCTCTTGAAGGGACAGGATAGTGGACAAGCCAGTAAAGCGTTCGAGTTTCGACATGGCGGGCCTTTTGGCCTGCGCCCGCGGTGAGCTGTTCGGCCCCGGCAATGCGCAATTGCCCCTGCCGCCGATGCTGATGTTCGATCGCATCACCTCCATCACCGAGGATGGCGGCGAGAATGGCAAGGGCGAGATCGTCGCCGAATTCGACGTCAACCCGAACCTGTGGTTCTTCAAATGCCATTTCCAGGGCGATCCGGTGATGCCCGGCTGCCTGGGCCTGGACGCGCTATGGCAGATGGTGGGTTTCTTCCTGGGCTGGATGGGGGGCCTCGGCAAAGGCCGCGCCCTGGGCGTTGATGAAGTAAAATTCACGGGCATGGTGCTGCCCACCGCCAAGAAGATCACCTACATCGTCAATCTCAAACGCGTCGTGATGCGCAAGCTGGTGCTTGGGATCGCGGACGGAATCATGAAAGTGGACGGCAAAGTGATCTACGAGGCCAAGGGCCTGCGCGTCGGCCTGTTCACCGATGCGGCGGCGGCATTGGCGCAGGCATCCGCGGCTCCCGCCTCCGTCTAGATCGCGTCGAGGATCGTCATGAGAAGAGTGGTCGTCACCGGCCTCGGTATTGTTTCGTCCATTGGCAACAATGCCGAAGAGGTCATCGACAGTCTGCGCCATGCCCGGTCGGGCATCGTCACCGCGGACGATTATGTGCGCCTGGGTTTTCGTTCCCAGATTCACGGCAGCCTCAAGCTCGATCTCGATGCCGTGGTGGACCGCCGCGCCCGCCGCTTCCAAGGTGACGGCGCCGGCTATTGCTGGGTGGCGATGACCCAGGCGATTGCCGATGCGGGCCTGACGGAAAAAGAGATTTCCAATCCCCGCACCGGATTGATCGTGGGTTCGGGCGGCCCGTCGACCAAGGCCATCGTCACCGCCGCCGACACGGCGCGCGATCCGGCCAAAGGACCCAAGCGGATCGGGCCTTTCGCGGTGCCCAAGGCGATGTCGTCCACCTGCAGCGCCAATCTTTCCACCTGGTTCAAGACCAAGGGCGTGAATTACTCGATTTCCTCGGCCTGCTCGACCTCGGCCAACTGCATCGGCAACGCGCTGGAAATGATCCAGTGGGGCAAGCAGGACATGATGTTCGCGGGCGGCGGCGAGGAGCTGGACTGGACCTTGAGCGAATTGTTCGACGCGATGGGCGCGATGTCGTCCAAATTCAACGCCACGCCCGAAAAAGCCAGCCGCGCCTATGACAAGAACCGCGACGGCTTCGTGATCTCCGGCGGCGGCGGCATTTTGATTCTGGAAGAGCTGGAGCATGCGCGCGCGCGCGGCGCCAAGATCTATGCCGAGTTGACGGGCTATGGCGCCACCGCCGACGGCGCCGACATGGTCGCGCCGTCGGGCGAAGGCGCGGTGCGCTGCATGAAGATGGCGCTGGAGAATGTGAAAGGCCCGGTCGATTACATCAATCCGCACGCGACTTCGACGCCGGTGGGCGACATTCCGGAGATCAACGCCATCCGTGAAGTCTTCGGCGACAAGATGCCCGCCATCAGCGCCACCAAATCGCTCACAGGCCACAGCCAGGGCGCGGCGGGCGTGCATGAGGCGATCTATACGCTTCTGATGATGCAGAACAATTTCATCTGCGAGAGCGCCAATATCGAAGAACTCGATCCGGCCGTCGAAGGCGCCAATATCGTGCGCAAGCGTATCGACAATGTTCAAATCAATACCGCCCTGTCGAACTCCTTCGGCTTTGGCGGCACCAATGCGTCGCTGGTGTTTCAGCGGCTGGAAAAGTGATGTCCCACAATGGAACAGAAAACCCCGCGCGAGACGCTGATGGCTGAAGCCAAAACGGGATTGATGGCGGGCAAGCGTGGCCTGATCATGGGCGTGGCCAATGATCATTCCATCGCCTGGGGCATTGCCCAGATGCTGGGCTCGCAGGGCGCGGAATTGGCCTTTACCTATCAGGGCGACGCCCAGGCCAAGCGCCTGAAGCCGCTGGCCGAGTCCATCGGCAGCAAGATCGTGCTGCCCGGCGATGTGGAAAAGGACGAGGATCTGGATGCGGTGTTCGCCCAGATCAAAAAGGAATGGGGCTCGCTGGATTTCCTGGTCCATGCCATCGCCTTTTCCGACGCCAAGGAATTGAAGGGCCGCTATGTCGATACGACCAGGGCCAACTTTCTCAAGAGCCTCGATATTTCCTGCTATTCCTTCACCGCCGTGGCGCGCCGCGCCGCCGGCCTGATGACCGATGGCGGCGCGATGGTGACGCTGACCTATCTGGGCGCCCAGCGGGTGATGCCGAATTATAACGTGATGGGCGTGGCCAAGGCGGCGCTGGAAGCCTCGGTGCGCTATCTGGCCGCCGATCTGGGCCGGGACAATATAAGGGTGAATGCGATTTCGGCCGGCCCGATGCGCACCCTGGCCGGCAGCGCGGTGGGCGATGCCCGCATGGTGTTCAAATGGAACAAGAGCCATGCGCCCTTGAAGCGTTCGGTGGAACTTAACCATGTCGGCGGCGCGGCACTCTATTTGCTTAGTAATCTTTCGGGCGGCGTCACCGGCGAAGTGCACTTCGTGGACGCCGGCTTCAACGTGGTCGGTATGCCGCCGACCGCGGATCTGAAGGGCTGGACGCCCCCGGAGAACGGCCATGACGAAACGGGTGCCGCGTAAGCTGATTTTTGCCGCGTCCGCGCTGCTGGCGCTGACCGGAAGTGC
>JAFECO010000252.1 GCA_018242085.1 Pseudomonadota bacterium | reverse complement strand
GGCAAAATACCTGTTACCGCGCCGTCTTCTTCCAGCACCAAATGCGCCGGCTGCCATCCGGTCCGCGCCGAAGCGCAGCCGGAGGATTCCAGCGCTTCAAAAAATTCAAAGCGGGTGAACGGGTGGGGATCGGAACGGCCGGCTGGATTGGCCAGGGCATTCCATGCCGTCTTGCCAATCGCGGCCACACCGTCCGCAAGACGCACCGTCATGCGATCTCGAAGACACCATCCACTTCGACGGCCACGCCGCGGGGCAGCGAACCGGCGCCGGTCGCGGCGCGGGCATGCTTGCCGGCATCGCCCAGCACGGCAACGATGAGGTCGGATGCGCCATTGCCCACTTCCGGATGCTGCGTGAAATCGGGCGTGGCATTGACGAAGACGCCCAGCTTGACGCAGCGGCGTACCCGCTCCAGATCGCCGCCGCAGGCCGCTTTCAGCTGCGCCAGGAGATTGATGGCGCAAAGCTTGGCCGCTTCCTTGCCGCCTTCCAGCGAGATATCCGCGCCCACCTTGCCGACGAATTTGAGGCCTTCGGGCGTGGCCGTCACCTGTCCGGAAATGAAGACCAGATTGCCTGTCACCACATAGGGGACATAGCTGGCGACCGGCGCGGGCGGGGTCGGCAAAATGATGGCGAGTTCTTTGAGACGAGCTTCGATCTTGGACATGGGCACCTTCCGATTGGAGGAGGATAAGACCGCATAAAGCCGGTGCTTTCCATGGGCTATTTTCGCATACCCCGTCCCTTGCCCACGGCTTCGCCCCCGAATTTGGACCGGATCTTGTCCATCGCCCGCTCGGCCGCCGCCCGTTTGTCGCTGACAGGATCGATCAGGCTGGCGGGATCGGCTTCGGCGCCGGAGGTGAGATTGGAAAGCCCCACACCCAGAAGGCGAAACCGCTTGCCGTCGGCTTCGCGCTTCAGGGCGGCGCGGGCGACGCGGAAGATCGTGTCCGCCAACTGGGTTGGGGCATCCAGCGAGGCGCTGCGGGTCAGGAGCCGGAAATTCGCGGTCTTCAGCTTCAGCACCACGGTGCGCCCGGAAAGCCCGTAATTCTTGGCCCGGCTGGAGACGCGCTCGGCCTGGCGCCATAGCACCGCTTCCAGATCCGCAAGCTTGGAAAGATCGCTGTTGAAGGTGGTTTCGGAGGAGATGGTTTTCATCTCGCCGCCCGGATCGACGGGGCGGCCATCCTGGGCCTGGGCGATCCGGGCCAGCCAAAGGCCGGTCGCGCCATAGCGGTTGGCGAGGTTGCGCGGATCGGCGTCCTGCAGGTGGCCGATGGTGGCAAAGCCGTCTCGTTCCAGCCGCGCCGCCAGAACCTTGCCCGCGCCGCGGATGATATTCACCGGTTTGTCCCGCAGGAAGGATTTGGCTTCCGCCATGCCGATCACGGCGAAGCCACGGGGCTTGTCCAGCTCGCTGGCCAGTTTGGCGAGGAATTTGTTGCCCGACAGGCCGACCGAAACCGTGATGCCCAGCTTTTGTTCGATGTCGCGGGAAAGCTTTGCCATGGTGCGGGCCGGGGCCATGCCGTGAATGCGCGTGGTGCCCGACAGATCCAGATAGGCTTCATCCAGCGACAAAGGTTCGACCAGTGGCGTCAGCTGGCGCATCAGCGCCCGGATCTCCCGCGCCACGTCCACATAGTGGCTCATGCGCGGCTTGATCACGATCGCGTTGGGACAAAGCTTGCGGGCTTGGAACATCGGCATGGCCGAGCGCACGCCATAGCGCCGCGCGATATAGCAAGCCGTGGAGACCACGCCACGGGTGCCGCCGCCCACGATCACCGGCAGCTCCGCCAAAGACGGGTCGTCGCGCTTTTCGATCGCGGCATAAAAGGCGTCGCAGTCCATATGCGCGATGGACAGCGTTTCCAGTTCGGGATGGGCGAGAATGCGCACGCTGCCGCAAGCGGGACACTGGCCTTGCGGCGAAGCATCCGACAGACAATCGCGGCAGAAGGCGGGCCACTGCGCCAAAGTCATCGGGCCCTCAAATAGCGAAGCGATAGGGCATTATTATCTCACGAATCCCACAGCCAAGCGGCGCCGCGCACACCGCTGGAATCGCCGTGGCTGTTCTTCACGATGCGGGGCGGCTCTTCCGGCGTGAAGGCATGCGACTGCACCAGGGTGGGCAGGTCGCGATACAGGCTTTCCACATTGGAGAGACCACCGCCCAGCACGATCACATCCGGGTCCAGGATATTGACCACCGAGGCCAAGGCCCGGCCAAGCCGCTCCGTCCAGCGCGCAACGGCCGCGCATGCGTCGGGGGATGAAGATGCGGCGATCATCTCAGCCGTCCAGCCGGGATTTCCACCATGCCGCTTGAAATCTTCCGCCAGTGCGGGACCCGACAGCCATTGCTCGATGCAGCCCTGCTGGCCGCAGTAACAAGCCGATGTCTCCAGCCATTCCTCCCGGCTCATGCCGGGCAGGGGATTGTGGCCCCATTCCCCGCCAATGCCGTGGGCGCCTTCCAGCACCTGGCCCTTTACCACCACGCCGCCGCCGGTCCCCGTGCCCAGGATCACCCCGAACACCACAGCATGGCCGGCGCCCGCGCCATCGGTTGCTTCCGACAAGGCAAAGCAGTTGGCGTCATTGGCCAGCCGCACGGGCCTGCCCAAAGCCTGTTCCAGGTCGCGGGAGAAGGGTTTCGCGTTCAGCCAGAGGGAATTGGCGTTCTTGACCAGCCCGGTCCTGCGGCTGACGGTGCCGGGAATGGCCAGCCCGACGCTGCCGCTTTGGCCCAGCTCGCGCTCCGCCTCGGCGACCAGGCCGGCGATGGCGGTGACCGTGCCGGCATAATCGCGCACCGTGGCGATGCGGCGGCGCAGGACTTCGTAGCCGGCCTCGTCCAGGGCCCGGATCTCGGTCTTGGTGCCGCCCAGATCCACGCCAAACCGCATCATGCCCCCATCGCAAAACGGGCTTTGTGAATCGCCTGCGGCGACATTGATGCATCTTGGCAGAAGTCGAGCAGAAGAGGTTCATTTGCCAGAAGAAAATCCAGCAGCGAAACCAGGAAATCGCGCTCCCCGGCCGCCCGGCGCAGGTCGGTGGTTTCCATCCCCGAAACGGCCAGGAAACGCGTTATGTCGTCATGCCGCCCGGCCAGCCAGGCGAGGGCCTCTAAAGCCAGGATTTCCGCCTTTTCCGGCGTCATGCAGCCCCTCATCGTCAAGACAGCGTTAAGACCTTCCGCCTAATACTGCGCAACCGGAGAATTCTGTCACCCCCGCGCGTTGAGTGGGCTGGAGAGACGCCATGGATGCGAAGACAAAAACCGTTCTGATCGTGGAGGATAACGAGCTCAACATGAAGCTCTTCCACGACCTGTTGGACGCGCATGGCTACAATATTTTGCAGACCAAGGACGGCATGGAAGCGCTGGACATCGCCCGCGAACACCATCCCGACCTGATCCTGATGGATATCCAGCTGCCGGAAGTATCCGGCCTGGA
>JAFECO010000251.1 GCA_018242085.1 Pseudomonadota bacterium | reverse complement strand
TCGTACCGCTTTTCATAGGTGTGTTCGGTTTCTTTCCACACCTCCCAGAAAGGCGGCGGCACTTTGCCTTCGGCCTTGTATTGCAGGATCGCCAGATGGGCGTGCCAGCCGCCCGACACATTCACCGCATAGGCGCGGTCGGGGACCTTGCGATGGGTGAGGGTGAGGCGAATCTTGTCGCCTTCCGGCGTCAGCACGAATTCCACTTCGGATTCTGGCGGGTGCTGGCTGCCGAATGTGTAGGCGACGCGGCGCATCGGCTCCAACGCCAGGAGTTTTTCGGTGGCGCGATGGCCGGTGGCATCCATTTCCTTGAATTGTTCGGGCGGCGGCGATTTGTTCGGCGAAAGGTCGCTGTGCTTGATGTACATCTCGAAATTCTCGCCCACCTTTGCCGGCAGTTCGCCGGAGGCGAACCATTCGCCGCGTTTCTTGCCGTCCACCAGATAGGCCCAGATTTTCTCCAGGGGGCCGGGCAGGACCCGCTCGAAACGGACGGTATGCGCATCCACGCGCTGGCCGAAATTGTCCATCATCGTCACCTTTTCAGATTGTTGAGATCGACGCCGTATGTGGCGGCGTTCCTTTGCATATAAGTATCGCGCGGCCCGACGGCCGCGCCGCTGACGCCTGCATCCAGCATGTCCAGGAAGGTGTGCCATCCCATCATGGTCTGGGGCTGCACGGCCTTGAAGATAGGGCGGTGTGTCAGGGCCAGTTTGGTATTCTCTCCCTCGGCCGCCAGCGCGAATTCCAGATAGGAGACCGGCCAGGCCGACACGGTTTCGCCGGGCGCGAACACATTCCAGGTATGAGCGAAAAACTTTCCCGGCCGCCATCCGGTCACCACGCCCCGGATATGACCGTTCATGAAATTCACCTTGCCGCCTTCATGCGGTTCGATCGCACCCTCGCCATACCATTCAGTGAGGCGCTGGGGCTCGGTGAGGAAGGCCCAGCATTTTTCCGGGGAGGCGGGAAGAATGCGCTCGAACACGACCGCTGCTTCCTCGACGACATGGCCTTTGTTCATCGCGTGTCCTTTCTCAAGGCTTGCTCCAGCGCATCCAGACGGGGCGTCCAGAAGGCGCGGATCCGCGCCACCCAATCGGACAATTCCGCCACGCCTTCCGGATCGAGCTCA
The DNA here is from genome assembly GCA_018242085.1 of Pseudomonadota bacterium. Classification (GTDB taxonomy): domain Bacteria; phylum Pseudomonadota; class Alphaproteobacteria; order Micropepsales; family Micropepsaceae; genus Rhizomicrobium. The sequence goes on along the minus strand of JAFECO010000251.1, from coordinate 2,340 downwards.
TAGATCCGCTTCTGCGCTTCGGCCCGGACCTTCACCAGCTTGGCCTCGCGCAGGGTCTTCAGGTGTTGGGAAATGGCGGGCGGGGACAAGGCGAACTGCCCGGCGATATCGCCTGCACAGAGCGCGCCGCCGGCCAGCATTTCGACAATGCGCTGGCGGGTGGGATCGGCAAGAGCGGAGAAATGAGCGGTGGTCATAGTTGTATATATTTCCATATTCACTTAATTAAGTCAATACAGAAATATAGGGCTCGCCTTGTGTTGACAGCTTCTCATGCCTAAGTGTTGGAAACTTGCTGGGGTCAATTCACACAATTCGGACAGGGTCTTAGGCCCGTCAGAGGAAGCGTATGTCCATTCCGCAATCCGCCGGCGGCATGATCGAAAGCCGCGACGATCTGGTGCGCCATCTTTCCAAGGGCATGAAGCCGAAGAGCGCCTGGCGCATCGGCACCGAGCACGAGAAATTCGTCTACTGCCCCCAAACCCTGAAGCCGCTGGCCTATGAAGGTAAGCCCGGCATCCGTCAGCTGCTGGAAGGCATGGGCCGCTTCGGCTGGCAGCCGGTCAAGGAAGGCGAGAATATCATCGGCGGCAGCCTCAACGGCGCCTCCTTGTCCTTGGAGCCGGGCGGCCAGTTCGAGCTGTCCGGCGCGCCGCTCAAAAGCATTCACGAGACCTGTGCCGAGGTGAACACCCATCTGGCGCAGACCCGCGAAGTGGCGAACGAGATCGGCGCCGGCGTGCTGGGCCTGGGCTTCGCGCCCAGCTGGACGCTGGACGAAGTGCCGGTGATGCCCAAGGGCCGCTACGGCATCATGCGCAAATACATGCCCAAGGTGGGCGGCTATGGCCTGGACATGATGTTCCGCACCTGCACGGTGCAGGTGAATCTGGACTTCGCCGACGAAGCCGACATGGTGAAGAAGTTTCGCGTCGGCCTGGCGCTGCAGCCCATCACCACCGCGCTTCTGGCCAATTCGCCGTTCCGCGAAGGCCGCTCCAGCGGATTTCTTTCATACCGCGCGCAGGTGTGGACCGATGTCGATCTTGCCCGCTCCGGCATGCTGCCTTTCGTGTTCGAAGACGGGATGAGCTTCGAGCGTTATGTCGATTACGCCCTCGATGTGCCGATGTATTTCGTCTATCGCGACGGCAAATATTACGATGTCGCCGGCAAGAGCTTCCGCGATTTCCTCGCTCGCAAGATTCCGGAAGTCGCGCAATTCGAGCCCAGCATGTCGGACTGGGCGGATCATCTCACCACCATCTTCCCGGAAGTGCGGTTGAAGCAGTTCCTGGAAATGCGCGGCGCCGATGGCGGCCAGTGGCGGCGCATCTGCGGCATGCCCGCGCTGTGGGTCGGCCTGGTCTATGACAATGTGGCCCTGGATGCGGCTTGGGACATGGTCAAGGACTGGACGGCGGAAGAACGCCAGGCTTTGCGCGACATGGTGCCCAAGCAGGGCTTCCGCGCGCCCTTCCGCAACACCAATGTGCTGGAGCTGGCGCGCCACATGCTGGAGATTTCCGGCGAGGGACTGCGCCGCCGCGCCAGCCTGGACGGGGCGGGCGTGAGCGAAGACGGCTTCATCAATCCCTTGCGTGAATTGGTGGCGCGCGGCCAGACCCGCGCGGAAGAGTTGCTCCACTCCTTCCAGAATGAGTGGAAAGGCGACATGAGCAAACTCTTCAGCGCATATAATTTTCTCTGAAGGTTCAGCGCCGGTCTTCGGGCAGGGGGATGAATTCCTGGTCGTCGCCGGGAATTTTTCCGAACAGACCCGAGCGCCAGTCGGATTTCGCGACTTCGATGCGGTTTTTCGACGAAGACACGAAATTCCACCAGATATGGCGCGGGCCATCCAGGGGCGCGCCGCCCAAGAGCATCACCCGCGCCGCGCCGTCCGCGAACAAGGTGACGATCTCGCCTTTTTCCAGAAACAGCATGGCGCCCGCGCCATGCGTCTCCACGCCCTGATCGCCGCCAATCTGAAGTTCGCCTTCCACGATGAACAGGGCGCGTTCCTCATGGTCGGCGGTGACCGTGAAGCTGCCACCGGCCTCGAAGCGGGCATCGGCGTAAAAGATGGGCGAGAAGACTTTGACCGGCGAGGCAAGGCCGAAGGCTTCGCCCGCGATCATGCGCAGCCTCGCGCCATTGTCATCGCGTTCGGGAAGATCGGCCGCCGCGAAATGCTGGAAATGCGGGTCCGCCTCTTCATCTTTCTGCGGCAAGCCCACCCAGGTCTGGATGCCGTGCAGGCGGTGGCCGCGGGCGCGCAATTCCGCGCCGGTGCGTTCGGAATGGGCGATGCCGCGTCCCGCCGTCATCCAATTG
>JAFECO010000250.1 GCA_018242085.1 Pseudomonadota bacterium | reverse complement strand
CTCGGCGCCAAGGCTCAGGGCGACCGCTTCCAGGGGATAATTGGCCAGAAGCTCCATGCACGCCGCCAATTTTGCTTTTTGGCTCTCAAGCCGGCCGTGAACGATCCCGCTCAATTCCTTCAGATTGGGCTTGATCAGATACACTGGCGCTTTGATCGCGGCCTGCAATGCGGGGCCCGACGTGTCCAAAAGGAACTTCCTGCCTTGGCGATGATACAAAGCTGCAATTCGCGCGTAACAATCGACGGGCGCGTCCGGGGGAAGGCTGCCGCTGGCACAGGCGATGTCAAAAGGACCTTCTGCCGCCGTGGCCAGGCACGCCTGTAATTCGCCTTTGTCGAGTATCGGGCCGGGGAAGACAAACCGGTATTGCTGGCCAGAGGTTTCATCCGAGAAAGTGAAATCCTCGCGCGTCTCGTTCATGATCTGTATTGGGCGAAAGTGTATGCCTTCCTGCTTCAGGAGCCGGCATAGCGTTTCTCCACAGGGTCCGCCGGCGGGAAATATCGCCTCGACCTCTCCGCCCAGCCGTTTGATCACGCGCGCAACATTGATGCCGCCTCCGCCGGCGTCCCGCCGAATGGCATGGCAACGCAACTTCTCGGTTGGAACGATCGCTTCCGTGGCGGCGGAAATATCCAGGGCCGGATTGAGTGTGAGGGTGCGGATGCGTTTCATAAACCTATACTGCGCGCGCGCGGCGGCTGCAGGCCTTGACTGCGATCAAGCGGCAAGGGATTCCGCGCGCTGGTTTAACAGCGCCAGGGCTGAGATTCCGATCAATTTCCGGGCATTGGCGAGGAATAAAGAAAACCCCGCCATTTTGCAGGCGGGGCCAGTTGCAAACTTCCCGGCCGGGGGAAAGAAACCGGCGAAGCGCAGCTGTCTTATGTAGCCGAACCAGATCCGCGTCGTTGATCTGGCGCAAAGGTTTTATTTGAGGCCGATCAATTCTCAGGCACTTTTGGAAGCATACAAATGCCGGCAATGGAGGGTTCCATGCTGCAAATAGATCCTGAGAAAGTCGCCAAGATCGTGGAACAGGCGCGCGTTTTCGATGCGAAGGAGGGGTTAAGCGATCCGGATTCCGGCTCCAATTCGGCGGATGACGGCATGATCGATATATTGGAGGATGCAGCCAACGACGCCACCTATGACGAATTGATGGAATGTATCCGCGGCCTGGATGAGGACGAGCAGATTGACCTTGTGGCGCTGGCCTGGATCGGCCGCGGCACCTATGACGTTTCGGAGTGGGAAGAGGCAGTCGCCGAAGCGCGCCGCGTCCACAATAACCGCACAGCCGAATATCTGACGAGTTTGCCGAAGCTGGGTGACTATCTGGAGGAAGGACTTTGCGCACTGGAAAACGCCGAAGCCGCCCAACCGGATGGGAAGGACTGAGGGATCGGCTTATTGCAAGGCCGCGAACCGAAGCTCTCATATGTGAGGCATGAAGGCCGTCCGGATTGGCGATTTTCTGCCAATCCGGACGGTTTGGGCTCAGGCGGCCTTAATTGCTATTTTCTTTTCCGCCTTCAGTGTCTCGGCTGTCTTCGGCAAGGTGACGATCAAGATTCCTTTCTTGAAGGTAGCCTCGATTTTCGCGGTGTTGATGCCCTCCGGCACGGAAAATCTGCGTTCGAATGAACCAAATTGCCGCTCATGGGTATAGTAACCCTTCTTATTTTCCTCATGTTCCTTGCGCTTCTCGCCCTTAATCACAAGGAAGCCATTGGATATGCTGACATCGATGTCCTTTTCCTCGACGCCGGGCAGTTCGGCGGTGACTTCATAGGCTTGCGGAGTTTCAACCACGTCAATCGCGGGTGAGGACCAACTGGCAAATCGTGGCCAGGTGGGCCGAATGTCGAATAGCGAATTGTGCAATGGAGATCGCCAGCTGGAGCCGTCGAACTCATCGAAAATGCGATCAATCTCCCGGCGCAAGCTTTGCAAGGGCGCGGGCCAACCCGAAAGCGGCTCAAGATGCGTCTCGGAATTTTTTACAGGTAACTTTGCAGTTGCGGACATCACATCCTCCTCTAAAAAAACGATGATCAGACCGACGCATCCGTTTCGCTTTGATTCTGCTCAAATGCAATTGATCCGGCTTTTCCTCCAATGAGTTTGGATATGTTCCCTTTGAGGCTTGGAAAGAAATCCATATTCAGCCCTTGAAAAACATCGCTTGGGGCAGGCGTTTACACGCCTCGCCGTGTCGGAAAGAAACGCAGATCAAGCCCATAAGCAGCTGCGCTCGGCCTGTTGCGTTTTGATGCTGGCCAAGAACGGCGTGCTAAATCGGCCGGTCTCTCAATCCGAAGCGATGCAGGAGCTTGGCCAAAGCAAGTTCGCCAAAGACAAAGACCAGCAGAACAGCAAATAGATCAAGCCAAGAGAACGGCAATAGGCCGCGCAAAACGAGAAGCGGAAGGGCTGCCTCGGCAAACTGATCCAATCCTGGTGCTGGCATGCTGGAGCCGATGCCCAGCCGGCGTTTCAAAAAGCTCGTAAGCAAGTCGCCGGCCATCGCGGCGATTCCGGCATGCAGCCCGACATCCACGGACATGGAAAGAAGAGGGGCGGCCAGGCTGCTGGCCAATATACCGGCGATCAGGCCCACCCAGGTCTTGGAAGGTCCGAACAGAGGCCTGCCATCGGCGAGCGCAATCCCAGCATCGATCGCATAAAAGGCGCGGTCTCGCGATGCCCATCGCATGACCTGCGGCGCGGAGTTGGCTGCCGCCACCAGGATCAGCAATTTGAGGTCGATTTCCAGGCTCAGAGAAACCATGTCAGGACTTTGAGAGCGCTCGCTCGATCTGGCGGAGCGGCATCTTCACATAGTCCCGTGCCAATTCGCCAACGAGTACCTTGCCGACTTGTTCCGAAAGGAAGGGACGGATCTGGCCCAAAGCTTTCGCGGGCGCGATCATTGCCAATTGCCCGATCCGCCCTTGCGCAACTTCGTGATTGATGACTGTTGCGAATTCCTTGAGAAACGCAATCGCCCGTTGCTCATGAAAATCGTTCTCTTCGGTAGCAGCCCGCCTGCCAGCGCTGGAAAATGCCCGGCCGGGCGGCGCGGTTCCCTGCTCATGCGATGGCGGATTCCTCTGTTCGGATATGCGCCGAGCCTCCAGCTTGGGGAAGTTGCGATCGCCCTGATTCTCCAAAAGCATCGCTTTTTGCCCGTCGCACACAGCGAGCCACAGGCCATGGTGTAATACCAACTCAAGCATGGCACGCCTCCGCGCCCTGCCGCCCTGAAACAAGGCGGCAAATTTCAACTGTGATGGCAATCTGCGCACCACGTCTTGGCCAGGTATTCCCCGCGCGGCGCATCCTGCGAAAAGGCCTTGGGGCAGAAAAGGAACAAGCCCAAGGCAATCACCACGAGCGCTATGATGATCCGCCACTTCCAATGGGCAAGAGCCATAATATGACCTCCCATGTAATAATTTGGCGAAGTGGCAAGCCACGCCTTGATCCGGCGCAAGTGGTTCCCGCT
>JAFECO010000024.1 GCA_018242085.1 Pseudomonadota bacterium | reverse complement strand
CTGCTGGTGGGCGCGGGCGTTGGGGCGGCATTGCCGGCGGCCCAGGCCGAACAATCCGCTTTTTCCCTGGAGCAGCCGGGAAGCTTCACGCTTTTCGCATCCGACTTGGGCCCGGAGGAGGATCTTTGATGGCCGATCCCGTGCCCGCCCAAAGCCGCACCCGCACCGCGCTGATGGTGATGTCGCTGTGCCTGAATGTGGGGCTGATCGCGCTGATTCTGGTGGGGATCGGGCGCGTCGGCAGCGGTTTCATCGCCCAGCCCGGCATCATGGCGCCCGTACAGATCGCGCGCACGCTTCCGCCGCCGCAGCAGGAAAAGATTCGCGATATCGTCGCCACGCATCGCGACGCCATGCGCGAGCGCCGTCAGGCGGCGCGGCGGGCCCGGCTGGAAGCCTTCCGCGTTTTTTCCGCGCCGGATTATTCGCCCGGCGATTTCACCCGCGCGCTGGATGGCGTGCGCATGGCCGATGCGGCGCTGGAGGAAGAGGCGGTGGCCCTGCAGCAGGATGTGGTCAACATCCTGACGCCGGATGAACGGAAAATGATCGCGGAACGGATCAAGGCGCGCCGCGAGCGTTCGGGCTGGCGGCGCCTGATGCGGGCAGGGCTTTAAGCCGACGGCGCGCTGCCCGCCTTGGGCAGCCTCAGTTCCATCACGCTGCCCCGGCCCGGCGCCGATGAGAGCCGCATCGCGCCGCCCATGCGGCGTGCAAGCTCCATGGCGATCGCCAATCCCAGCCCCGCGCCGGTGACCTGGCCGGGCCGGTCGAAGCGCTGGAAGGGGCGCCCGGCACGGCCGCGCTCGGCGCGGGAAAAGCCAAGGCCGCTGTCGCGCACCAAGGCGATGGCGGCGCCTTCGTCGATGCGCACATCCACCAGGACCGAACCGCCTTTTTCCGTATAGGCCAGGGCGTTGGCGATCAGGTTGGACAGGATGCGCCGGACCGCCAGCGGATCGGCATGGACCGGTGCCTGTGTCATCAAGCCGGTTTCCAGCGCGATGCGCCGGGAAAAGGCCCGGCCCTGATGTTCGTCCACTGAAGCGCGCGCCAGCGCCGCAAGGTCGACGCGTTGCGGCTGAAGCGGATGGCGTCCCGCTTCGATATTGGCGAATTCCAGTATGTCGCCGATCCGGGCATGCAGGCTGCGTCCGGCGTCGCCGATGTCGCGGGCATATTCCGCATATTTGCGATGGCCGGATGGGCCATACAATTCCTGGGCGATCACTTCGGAAAATCCGATCACCGCGTTCAATGGCGTGCGCAATTCATGGCTCATATGGGCGATGAATTCGGATTTGGAGCGCGATGCCTCCACCGCGGCCCGCTCGGCATTGGCCAGGCGCACCATCAATTTGGCTTCGATCGGGCGCAAGGTCTTCAAGCTGCGGATCGCATGCGCCGCTTTTTTGTGGCGCTCGAAGGCGCCCACGAACAGGGCCGCGAGCCAGCCGCCGGCAACCGCCGGCCCCAGGATGACGAACAGATAAAGCGGCAGCAATTCCCGCCAGCGGGCCAACGCGACGTCCTCGTCGGTTTCGGTGGCGGCCGTGAGCGGCCAGTTCGGCACGGCGGCGTCATGCCTTGTCCCGTCTGCGCGCCACGCCGCGCCGCTCAGAAGCGTGGCGGTGTCGGAGAAAATCGCGGCCCGGCGCATCAACGGGCCCGGCGCCAGCGCGGCGGCGTCGAACAGGACCACCACGACGCTGTCGCCGTTGCGCAGCGCCAGCCCGGTTTCCGGACCGAAGCTGAAAACGGTCTGCTCTCCCTGGAAGGAGGGCTCCGGCGGCAAGGCGCTCCACGGCTTTAAGGCGGAGGCCTGCACGCCATTCTTGAAGACGGCGATGTTGCGGATCGCCGGATCGCCCATCCGCATGTCGGGATTGCGGGCAAAACCAAGACCGATAGCCGCCAGCCGGTCCAGGGTCGCACCCGCCGCTGCCGCCAGATCGGCGGCGCGCGCCTGCTCGAAATAGCGCGCCTGGTTGATGGCGTGCGCCCGGTCCATGCGCATGGACAGGATCGCGGCCGCGGCGAAGCTTCCACAGATCAGGACGATGCAGAGGGGCACCATCAACCTTGTGTTGCGCAAGACCCGGCGAGCCGTAAATCTCCCCCCGACGTCCCACGCTCCGGTCAAGGCGCGCTGTTGCGCCATCTCATGCCCCCAAGGCGAATCAGCGAATCGCTCTCAGGAGTACGCGAATCGGTGACTCGCTGTCCACCGCGGTTAATTTTGGTTAATTCCGCATTAACCGCCCGCACTGGACCGAGATGTCAGCCGAGGACCTTGGACGCCACCTCGAACAGGTTGGGCGAGAGGTCCTTGCGCGCCAGAGTCTCTTCCAGCTCGGCCCGCATCAGGCGCTGGCGGTCCGCGTCATAGCGGCGCCAGGTCTCGAACGCGCCGGCCAGCCGCGCGGCGACCTGCGGATTCATGGGATCGAGCGTGCGGATGACCTCGCCCAGCAGGCGATAACCTGCGCCGGACTTATCATGGAAGCGCAGATGATTGGCGCTGAACGCGCCGATCAGCGCCCGCACCCGGTTGGGATTCTTCATGTCGAAGGCCGGGTGCTTCATCAAAGCGCGGACCGACGCCACGGTATCGGGCAGGGGCGCGCCGGCCTGCAGGCTCATCCATTTGTCCAGGACCAGGGGATCGTTCCGGAAGCGGTCGTGGAAATGGGTGAAGGCCTTGTCCCGCAGCGGGCTTTCCATCCGGGTGAGCGCGGCCAGGCCCGCGATCATGTCGGTCATGTTGTCGGCGGTGCGGTAATGCGCATCCGCCAGCCCCGCGGCCGCTTCGTCGTCGGCGGCGGTGAGATAGCGCAGGCAGGCATTGCGCAAGGCCCGGCGTCCCGCCGATGTCGCGTCCGGGCTGTAATCGTTGGCATCGCGCATATGTTCGTAAAGCTCGGCCATGACGCCGCCATGCGCATGCGCCACCGCCCGCACCAGCGCCACGCGCGCGGCATGAATGGCGTCGGGATCGGCGGGCGCGCGCCTTGCCGCGATTTCGCTTTCGGTGGGCGGCATCAGCATCTGGGCCGCAAAGGCCGGATCGCCCATCGCTTTGGCGAGGACGGGGCCAAGCGCCCCCACATAGTCGCCGCTCGATCTTGAACCACCGAGCATGATCTCGGCCGCCAAGGCCTGGCCCGCTTCCCAGCGGTTGAAATCATCGCCGTCGCAGCCCATCAGCACGGCCCGATCCTTGGCGCTGTGCTGGGTCTTGAAGATGGCGGGCGCGGAGAAACCGCGTCCCAGCGACAGCAGCGGCTCTTCGGCGACATCGACAAAGACGAAACCTTGCCGGGCTTCGCGCAGCTCCAGCACGCGGTTCAGAGGGCCGGTCTCATTTTCGCCTTCCAAAGTCAGGGAAAGCGCGGCGCCGCTTTGGCCGATCAGTCCGATGCGCACGGGAATATGCATGGGCTCTTTGTCGGGCTGGCCGGGCGTGGCGCCCAATGTCTGCGACAAGGTCAGCGTGTAGGTGCGGGCCTTTGCGTCATAGCGGCCTTCCGCCGAGACCTGTGGTGTTCCGGCCTGGCGGTACCAAAGGCGGAATTGCGCCAGGTCGCGGCCACTGACGTCTTCGAAACATTTGACCCAATCCTCGACCGTGGCGGCCTGGCCGTCATGGCGTTCGAAATAAAGGTCCGTCGCCTTGCGGTAGATATCCGGTCCCGCCAGCGTCTTCAGCATGCCGATGACTTCGGAGCCCTTCTCATAGACCGTGGCGGTGTAGAAATTGTTGATCTCGATATAGCTCTGCGGCTGCACCGGGTGGGCGAGGGGGCCGGCATCTTCCTGGAATTGGCGCCCGCGCAAGGCGCGCACATCCTGAATGCGCTGGACGCCATGGCTGCGCATGTCGCCGGAAAAACTCTGGTCGCGGAAGACCGTCAGGCCTTCCTTCAGCGAAAGCTGGAACCAGTCGCGGCAGGTGATGCGGTCGCCGGTCCAGTTGTGAAAATATTCGTGGGCGACCACGCTTTCGATGCGGGCATAATCATCGTCGGTAGCGGTTTCCGGCGAGGCCAGAAGAACCTTGTCGTTGAAGATATTGAGGCCCTTATTCTCCATCGCGCCCATGTTGAAGGCCGACACCGCCACGATCATGAAGATGTCGAGGTCGTATTCGCGGCCGTAAGCCTCTTCATCCCATTTCATCGCCCGCTTGAGCGCGCCCATCGCATAGGTGGCGCGGGGCTCATTGCCATGCTCGACATGGATGGCAAGCGCGATCTTGCGGCCCGACATGGTGGTGAAGCTGTCATGGATCGCGCCCAGATCGCCCGCCACCAGCGCGAACAGGTAGGAAGGCTTGGGGAATGGATCGTGCCAGAGCGCAAAATGCCGCCCGCCTCCCAGCGGTCCCGCATCCAGCCGGTTGCCGTTGGAAAGCAGCACCGGATATTGCTCGCGGTCCGCTTCCATCCGCACCGTGAAGACGGAAAGATTGTCGGGCCGGTCCAGGAACCAGGTGATGCGCCGAAAGCCTTCCGGCTCGCATTGGGTACAGAAGATGCCGGCCGATTGATAAAGACCTTCCAGCGCCGTGTTCGCGGCGGGCGCGATCTCGCACACGGTTTCCAGCACGAAGCGGTCCGGCACGGAGGCAATGGTGAGGGATTTGGCGTCCAGGCGATATTCGCCATCCGTCAGCGCCTTGCCGTCCAGCGTCACCGATATGAGCTTCAATTCTTCGCCATGCAGCACCAGCGGCGCGCCGGCGCGCTGGCGGGTTATCGCCAGCTTTGCGGCGACGCGGGTGCTTTCAGGATCGAGCGTGAAATCCAGATGCACCGTCTCGATGCGGAAATCGGGCGCTTGATAATCGGCAAGATGGATGGCGCGGGGCTCTTCGGTGCGCATTGCGGGTCCGGGCTGGATGAGCAGCCTGTATAGCCGCATCCCGCCGCCGCTTCACCTGAAATCAATAGACCCGCAGGATCGTTATCCCCGCTTGATCGGCGACAACCGGATAGGCGCGGCGATAAAGCTCGGGATCGCCGTCGATGGGCGTGTCCCAAGTGAACATGCCGTTCTTGGGATGATGCAGAAAAATATATTTGACCCGCGCCGCCGCCAGCTGGCGGCGTTGTTGGGCCAGATCGGTGATCGTCAAATGATCCGTGAGCGTGGGGGCCAGCTGCCGGGCGACAACGCCCTGGGCGATAGGGCGCCCGTGGCAGATCTGCTGCGCCATGTAGAAATTCTGCTCGCGATAGCCGAAGGGCATATCCAGCACGGCGAAATCCTTGTCCTGGTCGCGGGCGAGCACCGGAAAGCCGGAACAGCGCATCGGCGTGGTCTGGATATGGCTGGGGAAGAAGTCGATCAGCATCAAGCCGAGAATCGCGGCCAGGGCGCCGGCTGCCCATAAGCTGCGCTTGCGCGTCAACGCGGTGGTGACGGCCATCGCCACGGCAATGCCGAGAAACAGATAGACGAAGACGATGGCCCTGGCGGGCGTGCGGACATTGGCGAAAAACGGCAATTTCGACAACACGATGCTGGGCATGTGGATGGGCAATGTCTCGCCGCGCCAATGCAGGGCATCGCCGCTGGCCAGCGCGGCAAAGAAAATCATGCCGCCCAGCGCGTACCATAGAACCCGGCGGGCATCTCCTTTTGTCCGCCAGAAGCCCCAGGCGAGCAGCGCCAGATTGATCAGGCCGAGATAAACGCCCGCTTCCCAGGGATTGCCCGTGAAGCTGTGATACAGCCCCTCGCTCAATCGTCCCCAAACATGATTGGGCGGGAAGGCGAGATAGCTGAGAAGATCGGCGGAGAAAATATTTCCTCCGATTTGATAGGCATTGTCCTTGAAGCCGTTCAGCGCCATGGGCAGGGCCAGCGGCGACAGCAGCAGGCCTGCGCCTGCCAGGCACAAGGCCGGCGCCGCCAGGCGCCAGCCGCGTGGCCAGCGATGTTCGTGCACCCGCAGATAAAGAAGATGGAAGGCCAGGAAATAAAAGCCGTAGAACAGATAATACCAGCAGGAGAGCGCGCTGAGAACGTAGAAGGCGATCGCCCCGGCTAGCCATCCATAGCTTTTGCGGTCCAGTGCCCGAAGATAACAGAGCGCAAAGAGGGGAAGAAATTCGATCCCCGCGACATGGGCATGATGCATGACCTGGGCGATGTGCCAGGGATTGAAGGCAAAGATGAAGCCGCCCGCGGCCGATCCCAGCTTGCCGCCGCCGAGATAGCGACAGAGATAATAAGCGCCGGTCGCGGCCAGGGGGAATGACGCCAGGTTGGTGAGATTCTGCAGCAGGACCAACGTGGGCAGATCGGTGCCGAATATCCGGCTGAGGAGCCAGACCGCGAAAATCTGCGGATAGGCAAAGGAATGGTAGATCAGCGAGACGCCTTCGGGCGCGCGGATCAGGCGGGTGAAGAAGAAGCCTTGCGCGTGGTTCTGCACCACATACCAGCTGTTCCAGAAGTCCTGCAGATTGTCTTCGGGCGGCCCGATCAGGGCGGCGGACAGATCCGGCAACGCCTGGCGGAAAAACAAGGCGGTCAGCGCCGCGAAGCCGGCCAGCAGGAAAAGCGTTTCAGCAGCGCGCCGCGCGGTCATGGCGTGTGAATTTTGCGCGTCAGCCCTGGCCTTTGACATGCGCAAGAATGTCCTGCGCACTATGTGCCAGCTCGGCCAGGGCATTGGGCATGTCTTCGCCCGATTTGCGCGCCCATTCCACCAGGCCGGTGGCGAAAGCAACCAGCTGCGGCGCGCTGGCGATCAGCCGCGCCTGCATCTCCACCTTTTGCGGATCCAGGTCATATTCGGCGCCCGGCACGCGCCAGCCGCCCCAATCCGCTTCGCCCGTGATCACCACCGGATAGGTGCCTGGCACCGGATGGCGGGCGCAATCTTCCGCGGGCTGCCATTTGTTGCGGGCTCGCACCACGCGCCAGCGCGGGCCGGCGCTCACCGGCGTCTCGCTCAGGGGTTCTTCGCTCTGCAATTCCTCGGCGGCGAATTCGCGCCCCAGGCCGACATCGTAATGGACGCGAATGGGCTCATCGAGGCCCTTGGCCCAGTGCGGCACCACATGTTCGATCAGGGCCCATGTGCCCACGGGCTTCACATAGACTCGCTGGTTCTTGTGGAATTGGGCTTTGGCCATGCGACACGGATTCCGGGTAAGCGGCCGAAGGGTAGGCAATCGCTGTTAAACCCCGGTTAAGACCATGATCGGCCTTTGAGAAACCGGCGCCTATCCTGGGCTTTATGGGTGCTTCCGGCCGCGATAGGAAGGCGGGATGGATAGCCCTTGCGTGAAAATCTGCACCTATGAACCGGGCGCGGGCCTGTGCCTGGGCTGCGGCCGCACCCTGGCCGAAATCGCGGGATGGGCGACTTTCACGGATGCCGAGCGCCGCCGGATCATGGCGGAGCTTCCCGCGCGTCTTTCCGGGCTCAGGAAGGATCCAGGGTGACGGCGGTCCGGGCCAGCCAGTTCAGCTCGTTGCGCAGCCGGACATTGGCGCCGATCACGATGATCGAAGTGGCGGGACTTTGCTCCGCCGCCGCGGCCAGATTTTCCAGGGTGGTGACAACCACCTGCTGATCGGCGCGGGTGGCGTTGCCCACGATCGCGGCGGTTTCGCGGGGATCGCGTCCCGCCGCGATTAGCGCCTCGGCGATTGCGCCGGCCTGCTTGCGCGCCATGTAGATGACGAGCGTGGGCGCGCCCTTCGCCAGCGCCTTCCAGTCATGTTGCGGCAAGTGCCCATCGGCGCCGTGGCCAGTGAGAAAGGTCACCGAAGCATTGGTGTCGCGATGGGTGAGGGGAATTCCCGCATAGGCGAGGCCGCCAATGCCCGCCGTGATGCCCGGCACGATCCGGAACGGGATGGCGTCGCGCGCCAGATTCTGCGCTTCCTCTCCGCCGCGCCCGAAGACGAAGGGATCACCGCCTTTCAGTCGCAGCACGCGATGGCCTTCCCGCGCCAGATCCGCCAGCAGATTGGAGATGTCTTCCTGGCGACAGGACCGCACGCCCGCGCGTTTGCCGGCGAAAATCAATCCGACACCGGAGCGTGCCGCTTTGAGGAGCGTTTCATCGACCAGTGCGTCGTAGAGGATGAAATCGGCATGGGCGATGGCATGCAAACCCAGAACCGTGACCAAGCCGGGATCCCCGGGGCCGGCGCCCACCAGCCAGACCCAGCCGGGCTGAAATTCCGGCAGTCCCAAAAGGGCGGCGAAGTCTGCAAAATTCCTGTCCATGTCCGGCACTGCAAAACCCATTGCTGAAACGCCGCGCCTTGCGGAACGGGGCGGCAACGTCCCGCGTTGCGATGAAGAGTTTACCTTAATCCCGGAGAAAAATATGACGGAGAAAGTGGGCGAGACGGTGCGCGACAGTGCCGATTATCGCTGCGAACGCTGTCACAAGGTGACGCATATGCGCAAAGGCGCGCTGATCCAGCCCTGTCCCCATTGTGGATATGACACATTCGACATCGCCAATCCGCGCTTCGAGCGCCGCGACGGCAGCCTTGGCCCCCATGAGCCGGGTTGAGGCGAGGTGGCTGGGCGGCTAAAACCCGAAGCCGCACCCGTTCATGGAATCCTGATGATCAAGCCCCGCTCGGACCTCACGCCCAATACCGCCGATTACGAGAATCTGCCGCTGGTGACCGCCAACGGCTTTCGCGAATATGACGCGCGCTGGCTGTTCGGCAAGGAGATCAATCTTCTGGGCGTGCAGGCCTTGGGTCTGGGCCTGGGAACCTATCTGCACCAGATCGGGGTCCAGCCCAAAGTCGTGACCGGCCACGACTTCCGGTCTTATTCGCTTTCCATCAAGCAGGCGTTGACCATCGGCCTTTTGCGCGCGGGCTGCGAAGTGCATGACATCGGCCTGGCACTGTCGCCCGTGGCTTATTATGCGCAGTTCGCGCTGGATTGCCCGGCCGTGGCCATGGTGACCGCCAGTCATAATGAGAATGGCTGGACCGGCGTGAAGATGGGCGCCAAGCGTCCGCTGACCTTCGGGCCCGACGAGATCAACGTGATCAAGAAGATCGTGCTGGAAGGCCTTGGCCAGGAACGGGCCGGCGGCACCTATATCGCGGTGCCCGACATGCGCGAGACCTATCTGCAGGCGGTCACCAAGGGGCACAGACTGTCGCGGCCCATCAAAGTGATCGCCGCTTGCGGCAACGGCACGGCCGGTGCTTTCGCGCCCGAAGCGCTTCGCCGCATCGGCGCCGAAGTGATCGGCATGGACACCGACCTGGATTTCACTTTCCCCAAATACAATCCCAATCCCGAAGACCTGCACATGCTGCACGCCATGGGCGATGCGGTGAAGGCGCAAGGCGCGGATCTGTGCCTGGGCTTTGACGGCGACGGCGACCGCTGCGGCGTGGTGGACGACACGGGCCGCGAAATCTTCGCCGACAAGATCGGCGTGCTTCTGGCGCGGGATCTGTCCGCGCAGCATGGACAGGCGCAATTCGTGGTCGATGTGAAATCGACCGGCCTCTATCTCACGGACCCGGTCCTGAAGGAGCGGGGCGTCAAGACCGACTATTGGAAGACGGGCCATTCCTACATCAAGCGCCGCACCGCCGATTTGCAGGCGCTGGCGGGGTTCGAGAAATCGGGTCATTTCTTCTTCAATCCGCCCGTCGGCCATGGCTATGACGACGGCATCGTGGCGGGCATCCAGGTGCTGGAGATGCTGGACCGGGCAGGGGGCAAGAAATTGTCGGCGCTGTATGACGGCCTGCCCAAGACTTTCGGCTCGCCCACCATGGCACCGGAATGCCCCGACGACAAAAAATATGCCGTGGTCGATGCTCTGGTGAAGGATTATTCCGAACTCGCCGCCAAAGGTGGAACTTTGTTGGGCCAGAAGATCGCCTCGGTGGTCACCGTCAATGGCGTGCGCGTCACGTTGGAGGATGGCACCTGGGGCCTGGTGCGGGCTTCGTCCAACAAGCCGTCGCTCGTGGTGGTTGTGGAAAGTCCTGTCTCGGAAGCGAACATGCGAGCCATGTTCGCCGATATCGATGCGCGATTCGCCAAGCATCCAGAAGTGGGCGAATACGACCAGAAGATCTGATCGCCGCTGTTCAAGCCCGTCCTTTGCTTGCTAGTCTCCCGCCCGCATCAAGGGCGGGGACAGGCATGCGACGCATTCTTCCGGTCATTCTGGTTTCAGTGATGGCGGGCGCGGCGAGCGCGCAGACCAGCTCGCCAGGTCCTCAGCCCGCGCCTTTGCCGCCAGCCATTCCCGTCCCGCAGGATATCGCCTATCCGGGCGGCACCATCCAATTGTCGGTCGATGCCACCCAGCCCGCCCAGGGCATCATGCGCGTGCATGAAACAATTCCGGTGGCCAAGTCCGGTCCGCTGACTTTGTATTATCCCAGCTGGCTGCCGGGAAACCACAAGGCCAGCGGCCCGATCAACAAGCTCGCCG
This sequence comes from Pseudomonadota bacterium, assembly GCA_018242085.1. Taxonomy (GTDB): domain Bacteria; phylum Pseudomonadota; class Alphaproteobacteria; order Micropepsales; family Micropepsaceae; genus Rhizomicrobium. Next base: position 932 of record JAFECO010000024.1, on the reverse strand, counting down.
GTCTCACCTTCCATGCGGGCGGACAGGTCGTGCCGTGGCGCCGCGACACGATCGATGTCTATGCCTTCCACATCGATGTGCCGCAAGGCGCGCGCGAAGTGACGGCGGATTTCCAATATCTCTCGCCGGTGGAAAGCCGCGAAGGCCGCGTCGTTTCCACCGATGTGATCGTCAATCTGGAATGGAATGCCGTGGTGCTTTATCCGGCGGGTTATTTCGCCCGCCGCATTCCGGTACAGGCGGAGGTGAAGCTGCCATCCGGTTGGGGTATCGGCACGGCACTGGAAGGCGACAATGGCCGCTTCAAAACCACGACCCTGGAGACGTTGATCGATTCTCCGCTCTTGGCGGGCAAGTATTTCTCCCGCGTCGATATCGATCCCGGCGCCAAGGTGCCGGTGCATCTGGATATCGTCGCCGACCGTCCGAACCAGTTGAAGATCACCCCGGAACAGTTGGCGGCCCACAAGGCGTTGGTGCAGCAGGCCTACAAGCTTTATGGCTCGCACCATTACGATCATTATGATTTTCTGTTGGGACTGTCGGCCCATGTCGGCGGCGAGGGGCTGGAACATCATCAATCCAGCGAAGATATCACCACCGAGAAATACTTCACCCAATGGGACAAGACGTTCGCGGGCCGTGATCTTCTGCCCCATGAATACACCCATTCCTGGAACGGCAAGTTCCGCCGCCCCGCCGATCTATGGACGCCGAACTATGATGTGCCCATGCGCGGCAGCCTGCTCTGGGTTTACGAAGGCCAGACCCAGTTCTGGGGCTATGTGCTGGCGGCGCGTTCGGGTCTTTGGAGCAAGCAGCAGGCGCTGGATGCCTATGCCGATCTGGCCGCGCTCTACAGCACCCAGGCGGGCCGGCAATGGCGCCCGCTCGAGGACACCACGCTCGATCCCATCATTTCCAACCGCCAG
>JAFECO010000248.1 GCA_018242085.1 Pseudomonadota bacterium | reverse complement strand
GATCCGGTCTCCCGGCCCGTTGGACCAGCTGCCGTCGATGAAATGGCCATGCGCTCTTTCCAGGAAGGATTTCGTTTCCGGCTTCAGATTGTGATCGGTCATTTTTACATCCAATATGCGAAAGCTGCGCCCGTACCGGTTCCCACTTCCGAGCGGATGAAGGGATCGTAACTCAACAAATTCATCTTCAGGGACGTGGTCGAAAGAATGCCGGCCGCCGTTATCCAGTTTTTGCATTCCGACGTTCCGGACTGGTAAAGCGCCTCGCCTGGGCTGGCGAGCGCGTCGACATCGCCCTTTTGAAGCGCGTCAAGGAATGCGCGATCGAATTTCGGATCGACCACGAAATGGCTGAGGCCACCCGATCCGATCACGGCGACCGTGCAATCCTCCGGCCAGCTTGCGATCGCCCGGCCGATCGATTGGCCAAAGGCGAAGCAGCGCCGCACATTGGGTTGGTTCGGCGGATAGAAGGTATTCAGAATGATCGGGACACTTGGAATGACCTTGTCCTTCATGACCTGGCGATAGACGAAGCCATAGGCATGGGGAATGCCGCTGAGAATGCTGTGGCCGGGGTCGACCTTGTGCAGAATCTTGGAATGGGCGACATCGAAATCGTCCGCGATGGCGCGCTGGATGATATGAAGGCCCAGTTTTGGCGCTCCGGGATAGACCGCGGCCTGAGCCGGGACGTGACCGTGATCGGCGATGGAAATGCCGGCCGGCAATCGCGAAATCTGCTCCTCGGATCGCGGAACATTCTGGATCGCATCTCCCCAGAACACCGTGAAAGCGGGCGTGATGGAATCGTCGAACAGTTCATGCTGATCATTGCCCACGATGACCGCGACATCGGGTTTGGCGCGCGCGAACAATTTCGCCAACTCTTCGAGAGAGCGGTGGGCCCGCTTCAGGCGTTCCTGCCGGTGTTCCACACGCGCTTCGTCGCCAAGTTTTTCGTCCTGCCGCAGGGCCTTCAGCCCGTCCCAGTCATAGGTCTTGCCGCGAAACTGGTGGGACTTGTTTCGCCGGTCTGCTTCGACCCGGATGTCCCATTGCTCTGCGGAAGTATGCAGCTGGGGCGTATGGGAAAGCCCCATTCCTAGAACGATACGAGCCATCGCTTGCCTTCACACGGGTTGGTTCGCCGCTTGCGGCCTGTACCGCTTCACGCCGCTCAGCGACAAAACCATGATGCCCGCCACCGCCGCGACCGTCGCCACGATCAGGAATGCGGAATGATAAGATCCGGTGACATCGAACATATAGCCCGCAAAGCCGGGGCCGACGGCGCCGCCCAGATAATAGACGCCGCTGATCACGCTGATCGACTTGGCCAGCGCCTGCGGGCCGAACAGATGCTTGCAGAGGATCGCCATGTTGAGCAGCATGCCCGCCTGGCAGGGGCCATAGATCACCGCAAAGGTCCAAAGCGACGGCAGGCTGTGTATTTGCGTGGCATAAACGATGCCGCCGGCCGCGATGAACCAGCACAAGGCAATGCCTTTTGTCGAATAGCGGTCAAACAGCCAGCCATAGAAGAATTTGCCGAAATTGCTCATCAGCATGAGCAGCGTGAAAGCGGTGGCGGCGGTCTGGGCGCCGAAATGCAGATCCTTGTCGAAATAAACCACCAGATGTTCCGACATGGCGTGATCGATCATGCCGACCAAGAAGTTGGAAAGCAGAACGATCCAGAAGATGTGCGAGCGCATCAGTCGCGCAAGGACGCTGCCGCGCTCTTCGGACATGGGCGCTACGGCATCGCTTCCGGCGATTTCCTTGCCCGCTTGGTCCCTGGCCAGAAACAGGAAGGCCGGCAACGCTGCGATCCAGACCGGCAGCGACATGATGACCGATGTCAGGCGCCAGCCATACCGCGCGTTCAGGGCCGTAACCAGCAAAGGCACGACCACGCCGGCAACGCTGAGTGCCGTCAGCGCGGTGCCGATCGCCAGACCTTGATGCCGATTAAACCATTTCGACAGATATATTTTCAGCGCCGGGGCAAGGCCCAGCTGGCTGACACCCAGCATGGCATTGACCGCATAAAAAGCCGTCAAGCTATGCACGAAGTTGAACAGAACAAGCGATAGGCCGCCCAGAACCGAAAGCGCCACAACCACCGGCTTGGTGTTGAACCGGTCCACCACGGCGCCGATGAAAAAGGCGGCCATCGCGCCGGCGGCAAAGCGAACCGACACGCCGGCCGCGACCGCGCCGCGCGACCAGCCCGTGTCCCCCACGATGCCGGCAAAGAGCACAGGCAGCATGATGGCCGGGATGCCCACGACCCCGAACAGCACCACCCAGGACGCCAATAGATTCTTCAGGCCTTCCCGCCCTTGGGGATCCTTCCAGCCTGCCAAGCCTGCAAACATGCGCCGTCCCCGCGAACCGCCAGTTTTTTGCCCTGGTCTATGGCCCATTTCTGGAGCAAGTGATACTGTATAGAACTATATATCATATTTCGTTACTTCGTCCAGAACCCTCTTGAAGAGGATTAAAGGTGCTTTTTTCCGAACTCGACGAACTGCCCCCCGATGTCATCCTGGGGATCGCGCAAGCGTTCCGGGCCGATTCCTCGCCGCTCAAAGTCGATCTGGGGATCGGGATCTATAAAGACGACCAAGGGCGTTCGCCCGTTCTGCCAAGCGTCAAGGCCGCGGAGAAATGGCTGCTCGATCATCAGAGCAGCAAATCCTATCTGTCTTCCGCCGGCAATTCGGAATTCAACACCGCGATCGCGGAATTGCTGTTCGGCCCCGCATCCGATGCCCGGCATGAAGGCCGCATCCGCAGCATCCAGACGCCCGGCGGATCCGGCGCCCTTCGCGTCGTCGCTGATTTTCTGAGAAGCAGTTCGCCGGCCTCGAAAATTTGGCTGCCGAACCCCAGCTGGGCGACGCATCAGCCCATTTTCGCCGCCTGCGGCCTGAACATCCAACGCTATCCCTATTACGAGGTTTCCAGCGGAAAACTGCTGTTCGACGAGATGTGCGCCGCGCTCCGGGGCGCCAAGGCCAATGACGTCATCGTCCTGCATGGATGCTGCCATAATCCCACGGGCGAGGACCTGGACCGTTCGCAATGGGGCCGCGTCGCGGACTTGCTGGAACAGACGCGTGCAACGCCCCTGGTCGATCTTGCCTATCAGGGCTTCGGCGATGGGCTGGAAGAGGATGCATATGCCATCCGCCTTCTTGCCGGGCGGGTGCCTGAGATGTTTGTTGCAAGCTCCTGTTCCAAGAATTTTTCGCTCTACCGGGACCGGGTCGGCGCGCTCACGACCATTGCGCAAAGCCGCGCGGCATCGGCCACGCTTCAGGAACATATCGCAAAGGCGGTCCGGGCGAATTACTCCATGCCGCCCGATCATGGCGCGTCCATCGTGGCGCATATATTGAATGACACCGACCTGCGCGTGCAGTGGCGGGACGAACTCGAAGCGATGCGAAGCCGCATCGCCTCCATGCGCCGCCTGTTCGCCCAGGAACTGACCCGCAGCATGGGTGGCGATTTCGGCGCCATTGCCCGTCAAAA
>JAFECO010000247.1 GCA_018242085.1 Pseudomonadota bacterium | reverse complement strand
ATCTCGCTTTCGGAAAGAACATTTTTCCAGGCCGGAAAGATCACCGTGTCCTCGCGGGCGGTGTGGTTCTGGTACATGCGCACGAAGGTCTCGAAGGCGCGCGCCAAAGGCTCGGCATTGGCGGCGGACACGGTGCCGCTTGCGGTGGCGCTGAGGATGAAGGCGGTGATCTCGCGTCCCCGCTGATGTTGTTTCAGCAAGGTGTCGACCAGGCCGCCCGCGGGCCCGCCCGCTTTCCGGATCCGGGGAAAGATGTGGGCCTCTTCCAGCTTGCGCTCGTGATAGTCCTCGCCGAAATCGTGAAACAGTTGGGCGGCCTTGTTGAGATGGGTGGCCAGCACCGACGCCGCATCGGCGCGCAGCCTGGGCACGCTCTGGGCATAGACCAGAAGCACGCGGCGCAAGACGCCATGCTCGCGCATCAGATCCTCGACCGCGCCCACCTCTTTTTCGTCCGCGCCGGAACAGGCGGCCAGAAGCGGAAGGCCCACAAGGCCCAGCGTTCCCGCCGTCATCAAAGCCCGGCGGGACTTATCCAATATCCTCATCGGCCAAATGCGCGCATGGCGGCGCCTCTCCCGGTGGGGATGACAACGCATTGGCGGGCAAAATAGTTCGCTCCATGGCGGCGGGCATCGGATTCGTCCTCGCGCCGCCGATCATGCGGCGCAGCAAAACCCGCGCGACCTGGAGCATTTGCAGAAGGCCGCGCGCGACGAACCGGCCCAATCCTACACCCGTGTAATATTTGATGATACAATTTCTCGTTGGTTTGGATTTACAAATTACCGGAGGAATTCATGGAACGGTTCTCTGCGGTGGGAAGAGCGCTCGCCGTCATCCTGGCAATCGTATCGGCCTTTGTCTCCAATCCCATTATCGCGCCGCTGCTGCTTCTGTTCGGCGGCATCGCCGCCATCGGCAACACGCCCGAACGCAACATCAAGAATTATCAAATGGCGATCATCCTGGTGGTGGGATCGAGCCTGCTGGAATCGGTGCCCTATATCGGCGCCCGCCTGGACGCGGCCTTCTCCGCCTTGGGCATCGCCTTTGTCGGCGCCTCCATGGTGGCGATCACCATCACCCTGGAACAGCGCATCGTGCGCGATTGGACCAGCGCGTCCAGAAAACCGGTCGGCCAGGTCAAGACCGCGCTTTAAAGTCACCCCCTCTGCCTTCGCAGGCTCGAGAGCCTGCTATGGCATCTCCCCCTCCAGCGTGCTTCGCACGCGAGGGGGAGGTTGTTCCGGCGATGGCTACGCAGACCACTGCGCCGGCCTGCCAATGCACGCGAGGGGGCGGCGGTTGGTCGAACCCGGACGGCGGTCCGTGGAAAGAGCGCCCAGGCCGGGCGCGCGGCCGGGCACAATGGCCGCTAAAGAAGCTGATAGCGCCCATGGCGCGTTTGCTTTTGAGTGTCCCCCGCGTTCCCCATTGGAGATCCCCCATGAAAAGCATGTTCCTCGGCGCATCCCTGATCGCGCTCACGCTCGGCGGCGCGGCGATGGCCGCTTCGGTGCCCGACTATGTCGCCAAGGCGGTGGCCGATCCCACCCGGCCCAAGACCGACTCCGCCCGCGATCCCTTGCGCGCGCCCGCCGAAACCATCGCCTTTGTCGGCGTCAAGCCGGGCATGAAAGTGGCCGAATTCTTCCCTTCCGGCGGCTACTACACCCGCATGATCAGCGATGTGGTGGGCCCCAGCGGAAAGGTCTATGGCATCGAGAATCCCAAATGGGACAAGGGCGAAGACGCCAAAATGGCCGCCGAGCCGGGCCATGGCAATGTCGCCATCCAGATGATGCCGGCCTTCGGCGGTTTTGCGTTGCCGGAAAAGGTCGATGTGGTCTGGACCACCCAGAATTATCACGACCTGCATGTGAAGGAGTATGGCAATCTCGACATTGCCGACTTCAACAAGAGGGTGCACGACGCGCTGAAGCCGGGCGGGATTTATCTGGTGCTGGACCATCAGGCCAATCCCGGCACCGATGACGCGGGCATCGCCAAGCTGCATCGCATCGAAAAGGCGCAAGTGATCAAGGAAGTCACCGCCGCCGGCTTCAAGCTGGTGGGCGACGGCAAGGCGCTCAGCCGCCCCGCCGACGATCACACCAAAATGTCGTCCGACCCGGCAATCAAAAGCCACACCGACCAGTTCATGCTGAAATTCCAGAAGGTGTGAGGAGCGGTTCGCGTAGCGAATGAAATGGTCCGGTGGACCATTTCAAGCGACGCCTCGCCATTCCATGGCGAGGGGCAAGCTTTTCTAGGCTCTCTCCGTTCGCCAAGAAAAGCTAAGCCAACGCCCGAAGCGTAAGCGAAGGGCCGGGACGGATTTGCGACACCCTCATGGTTCGACAGGCTCACCATGAGGACTGAGAAAGCCGCGCGGGGAAACCTGCGCGGCTTTTTTATGCCCCACAAATCCGCAGGCGGAATCACCACCGGACCATTTGCTTCGCCTCGCGGCGCATCGTTCCCCACCCTTCGACAAGCTCAGGGTGAGGAATTTGGTGGAAATCCTCATGCTGAGCCTGTCGAAGCATGAGGGACACATGCACGCCTGATCGCGTTTTGCTCTACGGCTCCGTCGCGCGCGGCGCGGGATATTGCACGCCGTGCTTCCGCTCATGGGCGCGGATCGCGATATCGATCACCAGCACCACCGCCGCCAGCAGCATGAAGATCAGCGCCGCCACCGCCAGCGCCGTCACGGGCTTCTCCAGGCTGCGGCCCCGCGTCCAATCCGAGAAGGCTTCGATGGCGAAAGCGCCCAGGAACACCAACAGAAACACGCGCAGCATGGTGAAGGCTTCGCGCCTAAACCGGTACCCTCGCATCAGCTTCATGGCGCGGCCTTTCGTTGGAACGGGCAAGCGACAGACGGCGATATTATCGGCCAGACTTCTTAATGAATTTTAACGGCGGCAATCCCAGGCCATATTGGGCCCGATCCGGATTTGTCATGGCCCACCGGAGTGTGGGCCATCCAGTTGAACCGTTCTACCAGGGCGGAAACTGTCACCTGGATGGCCCGGATTCCCGGGCCATGACAGAGCGTTGCGTTAATTGCTGGCAGCCGAGTCCGGACCTCACCGCCCCGCGCCCTTGAACGTCACCTTGATGAAGGCGCCGTCCAGCTCGCCATAGGTGATGTCCATCTGTTTGCCGCCCCAGCTGCCATAGTCCGAAAAGCCGTTCTGGTTGGTGCTGAAGCCGCCGCCCAACCCGCCATATTGATCCTGCAGCAGCCGCTTCAGCCTTGTGTTGCAGGCCGCCAGATGGGCCGCGCCGTTGCTGTCCAGGTCGATCTCGGCCAGGCGGCCGCGCTCGAAGGTCAGAAGGACGGTGAACCGGCACCCGGCCACATCGTAATCGGCGATATGCAGGGTCGAGACCGGCTCGCCCGCCTCCATCGGCGCGCCGTCCAGGGCCGGATACTGGCCCCGCGCCGCTTGCGGACTCATGCCCCAGGAAAGCCGGTCCAGCCCGAAGGCCAGCTTGTCCGGCTGGCCGGCTTGCATCACGCCCGCCGCCAGAA
>JAFECO010000246.1 GCA_018242085.1 Pseudomonadota bacterium | reverse complement strand
GATCAGGCTGCCGGGCTGCTGCAGGCCGGTGCCGGCCAGCGCCTTGGTGGAAATCAAAATATGCGGGCCCAGCGAGAAACCGGTGGAAATCCGGTCGGGCTCGCTGTTGAGCACGGCGATGATGCGCAAGGTCGCGTTGCCCAGCCGCAAAAGATCGCCGCGCCGGGCATGCAGCCGGTCCAGCAGAGTCTGTTCCGCCGCCGCGCCGCAGATCCCGTCATCCTCGCAATGCAGGATGTCCGACAGCGGCTGGGCGGGTGTGAAGCTGGGGCTGCCGAACAAAGGCCAGGCATCGTTGACGGCTTTGACTTCGACCAGTTCGCGTTCGGCCTGCTTGCCATCGCGCAGGGCATAGGTCATCGACTGCATCGAGATATTGTGGGAGACCCGGCCGTAGCTGGCGAAAAAACGCTGCTCGTCGGGCGTGGCAGGGCGATGCACCACCGTCACCGCCACATCGCCGCCCAGGAATGTCTGTCCGGAATCGCGCAAGCCCGTGAGGAAGGCGTCGCTGAGCGATTCCACGCCGGCAATGGCCGCGGTGCCCAGCAAGAGGCACAGGAAGAAGATCCGAAACCCCTTCAAGCCTCCACGCAGCTCGCGGCGCGCCATTTTCCAGGCCAGCGAGAGACCGTTCACCGAACTTCATCCATGAAGGCTGTGGACATTGCGCGGCAGCTCATGCGGGAGCCAGGGCAGGGATTTCGTCGGAAACGATATGGCCGCTCTCCAGGCGCACGATGCGCTGGCAGCGGCGCGCCAGACTTTCCTCATGCGTGACCAGGAACAGGGTGGCGCCCCGCTCCGCATTCAAGCCGAACAGAAGATCGGCAATGGCCGCGCCGTTGCCGCTGTCGAGATTGCCGGTGGGTTCGTCCGCGAACAGGATCTGTGGGCGCGGGCCCAAGGCGCGCGCCAGCGCCACGCGCTGCTGCTCGCCGCCGGACAATTGTCCCGGATAATGGTGCCCGCGCTCGCCCAGGCCGACCGCCTTGAGTTCCGCGGCGGCCCGGTCCCAGGCGTCCGTCACGCCGTTCAATTCCAGCGGCACCGCGACATTCTCCAGCGCCGTCATGGTGGGGATCAGGTGGAAGGATTGGAACACGATGCCCACCCGCCCGCGGCGGAATCGGGCGGCGGCATCCTCGCCCATGTTGGTGATATCGGTTCCTGCCACCTTGATGCGTCCCCCGCTGGGCCGCTCCAATCCGGCGGCCACCATCAGAAGCGACGACTTGCCCGAACCGGAAGGGCCTATCAGTGCCACGGTCTGGCCAGCCGGCACGGTGAGGGAAATATCATGCAGGATGTTGACGGGCCCCGCGGCGCTGGACAGCGTCAGCGCCACCTTGTCGAGCAGGATGGCTGGCATTTTGTCGGCGGGCGGGGGAGGCTGCATCTGGAACTCGATGGGATAAGATGGCACGTGGCGATCATGACCGGCCGATTCAAGTTCTTCCTTAACATGGGGCTGGCGCTTTCGCTGCTGGCTTTACTCAGCTTTTACAATCCAGCGGCGGCGCGGCCGGTCAAGATCCTGGCCATGGGCACCAGCCTGACCCAGGGGTATGGATTGCCGCCGGGAACCGAATTCACCACCCAACTGCAGGCCGCGCTCAAGGGCGAGGGGATCGACGCGGACATCGTCAATGCGGGCGTGTCGGGCGACACCAGTTCGGGCGGGCTGTCGCGGCTCGCATGGTCGCTGGCCGATCATCCCGACGCGGCCATCATCGAACTCGGCTCCAACGACATGCTGCGGGGCGTGCCGCCATCGGTGACGGAGAAAAATCTCCGCACAATTCTCTCCACCTTGCAAAAGGATAACATCCCGGTGCTGCTGACCGGCATGCATGCCCAGCGCAATCTGGGCGCGGACTATGTCAAAGAGTTTGACGGCATCTATCCGCGGTTGGCCAAGGATTATCCCGTGATCTTCTATCCTTTCATCCTGGACGGAGTGGCGCTCAATCCCAAACTCAACCAGGCGGACGGCATGCATCCCAATCCCGCGGGTGTGAAAGTGATCGTGGCGCGCATCCTGCCGGATGTGAAAAAGCTGGTCGCCCAAGCGGCGAAGAACAAACGCTGATGTTTCGCAGGCTCCTTTCCGTCGGCGGTTTCACGCTTCTGTCGCGCATCACCGGCTTTGCGCGCGACGCGCTGCTGGCTTGGACTTTGGGCAGCGGCATCCTGTCGGACGCGTTTTTCGTCGCCTTTCTCTTTCCCAATTACTTCCGCGCCATATTCGGCGAAGGAACGATCAACCCGGCCTTCCTGCCGCGCTACGCGGCCCTGCACGCCAAGGGCGAAAAAGCCGCCGCCGCGAAATTCGCCAATGACGTGTTTTCCTGGCAGATGGCGGCGCAGATTCTGTTGCTGATATTGGCGACGATTTTCATGCCCGCGATCATCCGGGTCCTGGCGCCGGGATTTGCGGCCAATCCGGAACAGTTTGCGCTGACCGTGGGTCTGGCGCGCGTGACCTTTCCCTACCTGATCCTCACCCTGGTGGCGGTGCAATTGTCCGCCATGCTCAACGCCATCGACCGCTTCTGGGCCGCCGCCGCCTGGTCGAATCTGCTCAATCTCTCCATGATCGCGACCTTGATCGCATGGCACTGGTTTCCCAATGCCGCCTATGCCGCCGCCTGGGGCGTGTTGGCGGGTGGGGTCGCCCAGCTGGTTTTCATTGTCTGGGCGGGTGCACGGGACGGGTTGTGGCTGCGCTTGTCCTGGCCGCGCTGGTCGCCCGAGATCAAGGAATTCTTCGTCGCTTTCGGCGCCGTCACGGTCGGCGCGGCCAGTGTGGTGGTCGCGCCTTTCATCGACACCATCCTGGCCAGCTATCTGCCGGTGGGCAGCCGGACCGCGCTTTACTATGCCGACCGCATCAACCAGCTGCCATTGGGTGTGCTGGGCATTGCGCTGGGCACGGTCCTGTTGCCGGAGATGTCGGCGCGGCTGGCGCGGGGCGACAGTTCGGGATCGAGCGCGGCCCAGAACCGGTCCGCTGCCACCAGTTTGCTTCTGACCTTGCCATTCATGGCGGCCTTCATCGCCATTCCCGGCACCATCATGCGGGCGGTCTTTGTCCATGGCGCGTTCGATACCGGTGCGGCGAGCCTGGCGGCGCTGGCGCTGGCCGCTTATGGCGTGGGGCTTCCGGCCATGGCTTTGGTGCGGATCGTCGCTTCGACCTTCTATGCTCGTCATGACACGGTCACGCCGGCGCGCGCCACGGTCACGGCGTTGGCAAGCAACATCGCCTTGAAGCTGCTGTTCGTTTGGGGGCTTCATCTGGGCGTGGCCGGGCTTGCGCTGGGCACCGCGCTAGGGGCCTGGATCAATGTGGGGATTCTCACTTGGCTCGGCAGAAGCCGCGCTTTGTTGGCGATCGAAGCGATTTTCGTGCGGGCGCTGCCGCCGGCTTTGCTGGCGGCCCTGGCCACGGGCGCGGGGGCGTGGCTGGGCGCGCGGCTGGGCGAGGGCGCCATGCCGGGGCACTATGGCGATGTCGCGGCGCTGATCGGCGCGCTGATCTGCGCC
>JAFECO010000245.1 GCA_018242085.1 Pseudomonadota bacterium | reverse complement strand
TGCCCTTGAGGCGGAACTGACGGCCCGGCTGGGTGCCTTCGGGGATGGTCACTTTGGCGCGCCCGCCATCCAGGGTCGGCACTTCGATGCAGCCGCCCAAAGAGGCGGTCACAAACGAGACCGGCGCGCGGCAATGCAGATTGTGCCCGTCGCGCTGGAAGATCGCGTGTTCGGCCACCGAGAGGAAAATATAAAGGTCGCCGTTGGGCCCGCCATTGCCGCCCGCCGCGCCTTCGCCCGACAGGCGGATGCGGGTGCCTTCCTCGACACCAGGCGGCACATCGACCGTGAGCGTGCGTTCCTTCTGCACTGTCCCCGCGCCGCGGCAGGTCTTGCAGGGATGGCGGACGATCTTGCCCGTGCCCCGGCAGGGCGCGCAGCTGCGCTCGATGGTGAAGAAGCCCTGGGTGGCGCGCACTTTGCCGTGGCCCGCGCAAGAGGGGCAGGTTTCGGCGCTGTGTCCAGGTTCCGCGCCGGAGCCGGTGCAGGTGTCGCACGTCACCATGGTCGGCACTTTGATTTCGCTGCTGCGGCCGCGGAAGGCTTCTTCCAGCGAGATTTCCAGATTGTAGCGCAGGTCCTGGCCGCGATTGCTGCGCTTGTTGCGCCGCCCGCCCATCAGATCGCCGAAGAAATCCTCGAACACGTCGGAGAAGGAGCCGGCGAAATCGAAACCGGCGGCGCCCGCGCCGGCGCGGCCCATGCCCGCTTCGAAAGCGGCATGACCGAAGCGGTCGTAAGCGGCGCGCTTCTGATCGTCCTTCAGGACGTCATAGGCTTCGCTGATTTCCTTGAAACGGACTTCGGCGGTCGCATCACCCGGATTGCGGTCCGGATGGAATTTCATCGCCAGCTTGCGATAGGAGGATTTGAGGGTCTCGACCGTGGCGCCCTTGGCGCACTCCAGAGTCTCGTAATAACAGCGCTTGCTCATATCAAAACCCGCCCCCTCCGGCCTTCGCACCTTTTGATCGGTGCTTCGGCCACCTGCCCCGCTTTGGCGCGGGAGCAGGAAGGCCGGAGCGTCCTCAATTCATTACGCCTTCTTCTGGTCGTCGACTTCCTCGAAGTCGGCGTCCACGACATTGTCGTCGGCTTTCGGCGCTTCGCCGCCTTCCGGCGCGGCGCCGCCCTCGGCCTGTTGGGCCTTGTACATGGCTTCGCCCAGTTTCATCGAGGCCTGGGCCAGAGTGTTGGTCTTGGCCTTGATGTCTTCGGCGTCGTCGCTCTTGACCGCTTCCTTCAAGGCGGCAATGGCGGCCTCGATCGCGGTCTTCTGGCTGGCATCGACCTTGTCGCCATGCTCGGCAACCGCCTTTTCGGTCGAATGGACCAGCGCGTCGCCCTGGTTGCGGGCTTCGATCAGCTCGCGGCGCTTCTTGTCTTCCGCGGCATGGGACTCGGCGTCCTTGACCATCTTCTGGATGTCGGCGTCGGACAGGCCGCCCGAGGCCTGGATGCGGATCTGCTGTTCCTTGCCGGTGGCCTTGTCCTTGGCGGTGACGCTGACGATGCCGTTGGCGTCGATGTCGAAGGTGACTTCGATCTGCGGCACGCCGCGCGGCGCGGGCGGAATGCCCTGCAGGTCGAAACGGCCCAGCGACTTGTTGTCCGCCGCCATTTCGCGTTCACCCTGGAACACGTTGATGGTGACGGCGGTCTGGTTGTCGTCCGCGGTGGAGAAGATCTGCGACTTCTTGGTCGGGATGGTGGTGTTGCGGTCGATCAGGCGGGTGAAGACGCCGCCCAAAGTCTCGATGCCCAAGGACAGCGGGGTGACGTCGAGCAACAGCACGTCCTTGACTTCGCCCTTCAAGACGCCGCCCTGGATCGCGGCGCCCATGGCGACCACTTCATCCGGGTTGACGCCCTTGTGCGGCTCCTTGCCGAACAGCTGCTTCACTGCTTCCTGCACCTTGGGCATGCGGGTCATGCCGCCGACCAGGATGACTTCGTCGATCTGCTGGGCGGTGACGCCGGCGTCCTTGAGCGCCTGCTTCACGGGGCCGACCGTCTTCTGGATCAGATCGTCGACCAGGCTTTCCAGCTTGGCGCGGGTGATCTTGATGGTGAGGTGCTTGGGACCGGACGCATCCGCCGTGATGAAGGGCAGGTTCACTTCGGTCTGCTGCGCGCTCGACAGTTCGATCTTGGCCTTTTCGGCGGCGTCCTTCAGGCGCTGGAGCGCGAGGCGGTCCGAGCGCAGGTCGATGCCGTTTTCTTTCTTGAACTCGTCGGCCAGGAAGTTGACCACGCGGGTGTCGAAGTCTTCGCCGCCCAGGAAAGTGTCGCCGTTGGTGGACTTCACTTCGAAGACGCCGTCGCCGATTTCCAGCACGGAGACGTCGAAGGTGCCGCCGCCAAGGTCATAGACCGCGATGGTGCCGGACTGTTTCTTGTCCATGCCATAGGCCAAAGCCGCGGCGGTGGGCTCGTTGATGATGCGAAGCACTTCCAGGCCCGCGATGCTGCCGGCGTCCTTGGTCGCCTGGCGCTGCGCGTCGTTGAAGTAAGCCGGAACGGTGATAACGGCCTGGGTCACCTTCTCGCCCAGATGGGCTTCGGCGGTTTCCTTCATCTTCTGCAGGATGAAGGCGGAGACTTCGGAGGGCGAAAATTTCTTGGCGTCGCGGCCCTGGACCCAGGCGTCGCCATTGTCGGCCTTGACGATCTTGTAGGGCACCATGCCCACGTCTTTTTGCGTCATCGGGTCGTCGAAGCGGCGGCCGATCAGGCGCTTGATGGCGAAGAAGGTGAATTCGGGGTTGGTCACGCCCTGGCGCTTGGCGGGCTGACCGATCAGGCGCTCGCCATCGGGGGCGAATGCGACGATGGACGGGGTGGTGCGGGCGCCTTCCGCATTCTCGATGACCTTGGGGGCAGAGCCTTCCATCACCGCGACGCAGGAATTGGTGGTACCCAGATCGATACCGATTACTTTAGCCATTTCACTTCCTCTCAAATGGGCATGGAGTCCTGACCCTGACGGCGTCCTCCGGTCCATCCCATTGAATTCTTTGACAAAAACAGGCCGCTGAGCAAACCCATGCCGACCTCAGGGGGTATATAGGGAGGGCGGGGGAAATTGCCAAGGCGGCACCTTGGCAGATGCCGGTTTTTCAGGGGTTAAGGGTCCAGAAGGCGTAGTTCAAAGCCGTCGCGAAACTCGTCCAGGCGAGGTACGGCAGAAACAGCCATCCGGCAAGCCGGTCGCGGCGCCAGAACAAAATGGTGGTGGCCAGGATCAGGGCCGCCAGGATGCCGATCTCGATCAGGGCCAGGCCGATCTGGTGGGCGGCGAAGAAGATCGCGCTCCAGGCGAAGTTGAAAATGAGTTGCAAGACGTAAGCGCCGATCTCCACGCTTCTGGTGCCCGTGAGACGCCAGACCCGCCAGGCCGCCACCGCCATCAGCACATAAAGCGTGGTCCAGACCGGCGCGAACACCCAGTTGGGCGGCGCGAAGGATGGATGAACCAGGCCCGCATACCAGCCCGCGATATTGGGTTCGGTGAAGACGCTGGCGGACGCGCCCACCGCCGAGGTGACCAGAATGAAAAACAGCAGCGGCCGCCGG
>JAFECO010000244.1 GCA_018242085.1 Pseudomonadota bacterium | reverse complement strand
GATTATCTGATCGAGCGCTTCGACCTGGTGCCGCACCAGAAAAAGCAGTTCCGCGAATTGTCGGGCGGATTGAAGCGCCGGGTGGTCCTGGCCCGCGCCCTGATCAACGATCCCAAGCTGATCATCCTGGACGAACCCACCGCCGGCGTGGACGTGGAATTGCGCCGCGTGCTGTGGCGCTATCTGGCGGAGATCAACAAGGACGGCCGCACCATCCTTCTCACCTCGCATTATCTGGAGGAAGTCGAGCGGCTCTGCCGCCATGTCGCGATCGTCAGCAAGGGCAGGGTGGTGCGCGAAGGCACCAAGGACGAGATCGCGGGCAGCCCGGGCGGCCTGGAAAATGCCTATCTGATCGCGACCGGGGCCGAGCCCGATCACGTGGCGGGGCAATAAGATGAGCCAGACGATGGGCATCAACTGGATCGGCCTTTACACCATGGTGCGGCGGGAAGCCTCGCGCATGGCGCGGATTCCCATTCAGGCTTTCATCGCGCCCTGGATTTCGGCGTTGTTGTTCATTTTCATATTCGGCTCGGTGGTGGGCGGACGCATTTCCCAGATTGGCGGTCACCGCTACCTGGAGTTCGTCCTGCCGGGCGTGTTGATGCTGAACATCGTCAATGCCGCCTTCATCCAGGCCTCCACGGCGATCTATTTCTCCCGCTTCATCAAATTCGTGGAAGAGATGCTGGTGGCGCCGCTCTCCTATGTGGAGATGATCATCGGCAGCCTCAGCGTAGTGGTGCTCCGCGCCACGGTGACCGGTGTCGGCATTCTCTTGATGGGGATCGGCTTCGGCGCCACCCATATCGAATCCTGGCCGATGTTCCTGTTCTGGATCGTCAGCGTCTCGACCGTTTTCGGCCTGCTGGGCCTGATCGTGGGGCTCTGGTCCAAAAGCTTCGAGCAGCTCAACATGCCGGTGGTGTTCCTGCTGACGCCGCTGTCGATGGTGGGCGGGGTGTTCAACACCATCGAGATGCTGCCGGCCAAGCTGCAATGGCTGGCCTATGCCAATCCTTTCTTCTATTTCATCAACGGTATTCGCGGCGCCATGATCGGCTTCGACGAAGCGCCGCAGGGTTTGGGCATCGGTCTCACTCTGGGACTGCTGGCGGTTCTGGGCGTGACGGCCTGGCGCCTCTATGCCACCGGTTACGGCCTGCGCGAATAGGGCGCTGCCGTCCGCCGTTGCGGCGGCAAACCCGCTCCGATATTCTCGAAGAAATCGGCGCGAACCCCATGAAATCGCCCGATTTCGGCCCCATACACGATCCGCCGGACAAGCTGGAGCATTCATGATTCGCCATTACCTGCTGGGTTCCCTTTGCGCTTTTTCTATCCTGGCTTCGGCCATACCCGCCTCGGCGGAGACCGCCAACCTGCTCGGCGTGTTCGGCAACTGGTCCGCGTTTTCCGCCGGCACCGGCAACGCCATGACCTGCTATGCCATGTCCAAGCCGCGGGCCAAGCAGCCCAAGGCGGCAAAGCGCGGTGACATCTATCTGATGGTGTCCGACTGGCCCGGCCGCAAGGTGAAAGCGGAAACGCAAATTTTGCCGGGTTATGAATATAGGGCCAATGCACCGGTGACCCTGGCGGTCGGGCCGGACAAATTCACTTTCTTCTCGCGCAACGAAGCCAAAAGCGGCGCCGCCTGGCTGCAGTCGCTCGCCGACAGCGAAAAGCTGATCGACACGATGAGCAAGGGCGTTTCCGCCGTGGCAGCCGGCACCTCGGCGCGCGGAACCAAGACGGTCGACACCTATTCCCTGCAAGGCTTCAACGACGCGCTCGCAAAGATCCATGCCGCCTGCAACATGTAGCTCCCTGATCGGGCTTGCCCCGGACGCGCTGGCGGCTTCGCTGGCGGGTGCGGGCGTGCCCGAAAAGTCGGCGCGCATGCGGGCGCGCCAATTGTGGAACTGGATTTACGTTCACGGCGCCCGCGACTTTGCCAGCATGAGCAATCTGGCCAAGGATTTTCGCGGCGAGATGGCGGCGCATTTCACCTTGGCGCGGCCGGAGGTGGTGACCGAACAGATCTCCAATGACGGCACCCGCAAATGGCTGCTTCGGACGGGGCCGGGCATTGAGTTCGAGACGGTCTATATTCCCGAAGCGGACCGCGGCACGCTCTGCGTGTCATCGCAGGTGGGCTGCACGCTCAATTGCCGCTTCTGCCATACCGGCACCCAGAAACTGGTGCGCAACCTGACGCCGGACGAGATTGTCGGCCAGCTCCTGGTGGCGCGGGACAGTTTGGGCGACTGGCCTTCGACCGCGCCGGGCCGAAAAGTCACCAATGTGGTGATGATGGGGATGGGCGAGCCGCTCTACAATTTCGACAATGTGAAGGCAGCGCTCGCAATCGTCACCGATGGCGACGGGCTGGCCCTGTCGAAGCGGCGGGTCACGCTTTCCACGGCAGGCGTCGTGCCGATGATCGAAAAAGCCGGCACCGAGATCGGGTCGGGGCTGGCGATCTCGCTGCATGCGGTTCGCGACGAGTTGCGCGACGTGATCGTGCCCATCAACAAGAAATATCCCATCAAGCAATTGCTGGATGCCTGCCGCGCCTATCCTGGCGCTTCCAATTCGCGGCGCATTACCTTCGAATATGTGATGCTCAAGGGCGTCAACGACACTTTGGCCGATGCGCGCGAGCTGGTCCGCCTCCTGGCCGGCATCCCCGCCAAGATCAATCTGATCCCCTTCAATCCCTGGCCGGGGGCGCCCTATGAATGCTCCGACTGGGCGCAGATCGAGAAATTCGCCGAGATCGTCAACCGGGCGGGCTATGCCAGCCCCGTCCGAACCCCCCGCGGCCGGGACATCATGGCGGCCTGCGGCCAGCTCAAAAGCGAGAGCGTCAAAGAGCGCGCCTCCACCCGTCTGGCGGCCGAAAAACTGGCGGCGGTGCAGTCTGCCCAGCTGTCCCGGATGCCGTCTTAAGGCTGGATTTTCGGGCACCGATCCCTATAGTCCCCGCGATTTTCCGGGCATGCCGGAGCGGCGTCTTGTTCTGCCGCGCGGCCATTCATTGTGGGTTGTTTCATGACCAAGCGCGACGTCAAGAAAGTGGTTCTCGCCTATTCGGGCGGCCTGGACACATCCGTCATTCTGAAGTGGCTGCAGACCGAATATGGCGCGGAGGTCGTGACCTTCACCGCCGATCTGGGCCAGGGCGAAGAGATCGAGCCGGCCCGCAAGAAAGCCGAAACCTTGGGCATCAAGCCGCAGAACATCTTCATCGAGGATCTGCGGGAAGAATTCGTCCGCGATTATGTCTTCCCCATGTTCCGGGCCAATGCCCTTTATGAAGGCGTCTATCTCCTGGGCACCTCCATCGCCCGTCCCCTGATCGCCAAGAAGCAGATCGAGATCGCCGAGAAGATGGGCGCCGATGCGGTTGCCCATGGCGCCACCGGCAAGGGCAACGACCAGGTGCGTTTCGAGCTCACTTATTACGCGCTCAAGCCTGACATCAAAGTGATCGCGCCTTGGCGGGAATGGAGTCTGACCAGCCGCACCAAGCTGCTGGAATTCGCCGAAGCACATCAAATTCCCATC